>CAZBBZ010000242.1:0-4928 GCA_964489925.1 uncultured Rhodobacterales bacterium | reverse complement strand
AATTTAACACCTGCACTTGTTAGAATTTTGGCGTAAGCATAAGACTACAGGCAAATAACATCAGGTTTTTACTATGCGTGCGGCAGTCATCGTCTTTCCCGGCTCCAACTGTGATCGGGATATGAGCGTCGGAATTGAAAAAACAACGGGCAAAGTGCCTCAGATGGTCTGGCACAAAGAAACCAGCCTTCCAGCTGGGCTTGATTTTGTGGCCGTGCCGGGTGGGTTTTCTTTTGGAGACTACTTGCGTTGCGGCGCCATCGCTGCGCGCGCACCGATCATGGATGCGGTCGTGGACTTCGCCAAAGGTGGCGGCATGGTGCTGGGCGTATGCAACGGATTTCAGGTCTTGCTGGAAAGCGGTCTGCTTCCGGGCGCGTTACTGCGCAACGCCGGGCTAAAATACATCTGCCGCACCGTTTCTTTGAATGTGGCCACCACCGACAGCCCGTTTACATCCGCCTACAATCAAAACCAGCACATCAACGTCCCCATTGCCCATCACGATGGCAACTACATCGCAGAACCTGAACAGCTAAAAATGCTGCAAGGCGAAGACCGCGTCGCGTTTCGTTATAACGACAACCCGAATGGGTCGATGGATAATATCGCCGGAATTCTGTCGCCCAATCGTAGAGTGTTAGGCATGATGCCCCACCCAGAACGCATGAATGATGCAGCTCTTGGCGGGACAGACGGTATGAAACTATTTGAAAGTGCAACGGACGCTTTAATCAGCGCCTAAGCAATAATCGGAGGCCGCGCTAAACCCGCATGGTCAAGACACTCGAGGAACAGAACAAACAGACCTCCCGCTTCCGGCAGATGGTGCGGAGCGGTATTGTTGTGGCCCTTCTCTTGATGGGCGGGTTGATGTGGTTCACGAACCGCTATTTCACCTCGCAGTTTACCGAAAGCGCACGCATTGATGCGGCCGTGCGCTCGACGCTTTATGCGGGTAACATTTCAGCAGCCCTTGAACGGCAATCGGTTGTCCCGCTGATTTTGGCGCGCGATCAAACGCTTATTCAAGCCCTGCAATCCAAAGATTATTCCGCGACCTCTCAGCGGTTGATTTCTTACTTGGATGAAATCGAAGCCGCGTCATTCACCTTGCTTGATGGCGAAGGCTTAACCGTCGCGGCCACTGATCGTCGGCTGATTGGTACGGTGCAATCGGATCGGGACTATTTCAACGAAGCCTTGCGCCAAAGTGGTACTGCATTTGCGCTGATCCCCCTGCCCGAAGAATACCCCGGCTTTTATTTCGCACGTAAAATCGCCAAAGGCTCTGACATCTTGGGCGTGATTATCGTGCAAGCCGATTTACAAAAACTCGAAGAACGCTGGCGCCGCTCAAACCGCCAAGTGTTTGTCGCCGATAGCGAAGACAACGTGGTTCTGTCATCCAACCCGGTGTGGAAAAACGCGAAAATTCAGGATTTTATATCCGATAACTCGCAAACCGTACCTGGCTCGCGTCGCCTGAACTTCGGCTTTACTGCGCGCAATCAGGCGTTCACTTACGTTGACGGAACGGCCCTGTTGCGAGTTGAAACCAAAATCGGGTTTCAGGGCTGGAAGCTGAGCTACTTTGAAACACTCGAAGGCATCCGCGCCCGTGTGAACGGAATTTTGGCGCTGGAAATCATGGTCTTTGCGATCCTGACCGCCTTTGCCTTCTTCCTGTTGTCGCGCACCTCGTCGAAATATTCCATGCGCTTGAAACAAGAATCCGATGATTTGCGTGCCCTTAACATGCGCCTTCAGGCCGAGATTACCGAACGCAAACGCGCGCAGAAAAATCTCGAAGTTGCCGAGCAATCTTTGCAGCAGCAATCGAAACTTGCCGCTTTGGGCACCATGTCCGCGGCCGTTAGCCACGAGCTAAACCAGCCGCTTGCGGCCATGCGCACCTATCTTGCCGGATCGCGTTTATTGCTCCAGCGTAAACGCCACGAAGAAGCCGAAAGCAGTTTTCAACGGGTGGAAGACCTGCTTGATCGCATGGGCGCGCTTACCCGCCAGCTAAAGTCCTTTGCCCGCAAAGGCGAAGACGACCTGCGCCCGATTGATCTGCGCGAAAGCGTAAAGGCGGCGTTTTCACTGATGTCTCCCCAGCTTGGCAGCCGCACAATCAAGGTCACACGCGACATTCCCAACACCCCTGCGGTCGTGATGGGCGATGCCTTGCGGGTCGAACAGATCATCGTGAACCTGCTGCGCAACGCGCTGGACGCCATGAAAGGCGTCGATGATCCCAGCTTGGAAATTCTACTAACCGTTGGCGATACCGTCACCTTGTCGGTCAAAGACAGCGGCCATGGCATCAAAGACCCCGAACAGCTGTTTGAGCCATTTTATACCACAAAGAAGCCCGGCGAAGGTATCGGCTTGGGGCTCGCGATTTCTGCGGGTATTGCCAATGATCTCGGGGGCGGTTTGACCGCAAGAAACTCTGAGCGCGGCGGGGCTGTGTTTGAACTGCAATTACCACGTATCGAAGAAGCGGCACTGGCCGCGCAATAGATGCGCAAGTACCAACCTAAAGGAAGTTAACGAATGACAGATGCCGTACAGGTCGCGATTGTCGATGACGAAGAAGACATGCGTCTTTCCATCTCGCAGTTCATGTCACTTTCCGGCTTCCAGCCGATTGTATTTGACAGCGCGCAAGCCGCTCTTGCGGGTCTGACCCAAGACTATGAAGGCGTGATCGTATCTGACATCCGCATGCCCGGCATGGACGGTATGGAACTGCTGCGCCGCTTACACGCCATGGACGCGGGGCTGCCGGTGATTATGATTACGGGCCACGGCGATGTTCAAATGGCGGTCGAAGCCATGCGCATTGGGGCCTATGACTTCATCGAAAAGCCGTTTGATCCCGACCGTTTGGCCGATCTTGTGCGGCGCGCGGGCCATACCCGCCGCTTGACCCTAGACAACCGCACCCTGCGTCGCGAACTTGCCGACGGCACGGTTCTGCTGAAAAAACTGATCGGCACGTCCCCGATCATGGTGCGTTTGCGCGAAGATATTTTGGACCTCGCCCAAGCCGATAATCCGGTTTTGGTCAAAGGCGAAACCGGCACGGGCAAATCCATCGTTGCCCACGCATTGCACGCCTGTGGTCCGAAACAGGGCAAGCCCTTTATCACGATTGATTGTGCGGGCCTGTCGGACGAAGAACTATCCGCCCGGCTCTTTGGCGATCCAAGTCCTTCGGGCCACGAAGCGGTGTTCCGTCAGGGACGTGGCGGCACGGTTTGTCTTGAAAACGTCGATGGCATGTCACCCCCGATGCAGGCTGCTCTCTTGGCCGCTTTAACCCGTCAGGAAGAAACCGCCGCCAACGATCAGCCCGCGTTTCGGGTGATTTCAACCGTGTCGGTAGCGGATAACGAAGCCGACCCGACCCAAGAAAACCTGATGCCAGAGCTTTATTTCCGCCTATCTGGGTTGCAAATGCTGGTGCCCCCTTTGCGGGATCGCGGCGAAGATATCCTGACGCTGTTTAATAAATACGCGCAGCGCTTTGCCGATGAATATGGCTGTGACACGCCGGAACTTGCGGCATCAGATGCGGCAATCCTGCTGCGCGCGCGCTGGCCGGGCAATGTGCGCCAGATCATCAATCTGGCAGAGCGCATCGTGCTGCAAAACCGTCGCGGCGAAGAAGAAGTTTCGGCCCTCTTGAACCAAGCCACAGGCGACGTGAAAGAAGAAGCCGCCAACGACCGCCCGCTTAAAGAGCACGTTGAAGCGTTTGAAAAAATGCTAATCGAAAACGCCCTGCGCCGTCATCGCGGCTCGATCACCAATGTGATGGAAGAATTATCCCTGCCCCGACGGACCTTGAACGAAAAAATGGCGAAATACGCGCTGTCACGCTCCGAATTTACCTAAAGCTGACGATGGGGGGCGGTGCGTGATGGCCTGCCCCTACCGCTGATTAGCTTTTGCTAGCCAAAGATTCCAGCTCACGCGCCAAATCCCCGTACCCGGTAAACCGCCGCTCATAGGCAAGCCCCAATCGATCCGCTGCATCTCGGGCCAGATTGTTCAAAGCCTCGTCATTGGTTTGGGCCAGATAAATCAGCTTTTCGTAATTGCCAAAATACATGTCCCGCAATTCTGGATGGCGATCCAACCCCATTGGCTTAATCACAAAGGCCTCGAACTGGCGCACCAAGAAATCGGTCAAAAAGAACGCGGTCATTTCATCGTCCGCACGCGCGGCAAAGGCGTCATTACCGTCAAAAAAGCTATAACAATGCGGCCCCGGCACCATGTCCACGCCAAGATCCGCGCAGCGCGCTTGCAACAAGCCCCCCGTGCCGCAATCCGCATAGACCACGTAAATCGTGTCGTAATTCGCACGCTCCGCCACGACCACGGCTTCAACCGCGTCCGGGATTTGTTCCGGGTACAGATGCAGCTTTGCAGGCAAGCATTTCAGATCCATATGCTCCCAAGCATTGGCATCGCGCAGCGCCAAGATTTCGCGCGCAAGGGCGCCGCAGGCCAGCAGCAAAACACGCCCCGCTCCGGTTTGTTCCAAACCTTCCTCGCTTAAACGCGCATCGCTTAAATCGCGCTTAGTCATCAAGCCCTCGCATGGCTTCTGCAATCACGGGATCACGCACTTCAACTGCTGCCGCTTGGCGTTGTTCTGCAGGTTTATTTTGGTTCAACTTCCAAGTCGATTCCACGCGTTCCACCGCCAAAGCAACCGGCACAATCGCCCGCATCATCCGTTCCATCACACCATCCGACATCTTATCGCTGGTCCAAGGCACCTTGTCATACTGCCCCTCGAAATGCGCAGACAACGCATCAATATGCCCGCGCAAATCTGCATCCGGCAAACGCGACAACGACCCACGCAAATGCACGGCTATGTAATTGAGCGTCGGCACTTGATC
>CAZBBZ010000241.1:0-4932 GCA_964489925.1 uncultured Rhodobacterales bacterium | reverse complement strand
CGGATCACATCAAACAGGCATATAAGAGGGCTGGCTAACGGCCCCAACTCAAAAAATCTTGACCATATCGACGCGGTTGACAAACTTTGGGACCAGCCCGACGAGGAAGCGGCATGAGCGACGTCACCACCATAGTGGTGCCGGGTGCGCCAGTGCCGTGGGCGCGCGCGGGGCGCGCGGGGCGCAGGTCTTTCACGCGGCCCCCTCAAGCTGTGCATCGTCGCAAAATTCAGACGGCGGCGGCGGCGCTCGATGTGCCTCGCCTGCTTGGCGCGGTGCGCTTGGATGTGATTTTTGAATACGAACCGCCAAAATCGTGGCGCAGGGCGGATCGCGAATTCGCCATAGACACGCGTCAACCAAAGACCACAACGCCAGACCAAGACAATCTTGTGAAGCTTGTGGCCGATGCCCTGTCTGGAATTGCCTTTCAAGACGACAAGCAAGTTGCCGATGGCCGCACGATCAAGCGCTACGCCGCTGAGGCGCGGACGATCATCACCATTCAACCGATTTTTCAAACGCCCAAGAATTCGGGCTTAACCTGCGCGGATGCCTTGGGCTGACACTTCGGGTTTCGCGCCCAATAAGGAACCAAACATGGCTCTTTCACTTGAAGACATCAAACCCCGGCGGGACACTTCCCCGCCCCGGTGCATCTTTTACGGTGTTCCGAAAATCGGCAAGACCACACTGGCATCGGAATTCCCCGACCCAGTGTTTATTCAAACCGAGCAAGGTGCGGGCTCTATGGAGCTTACAACCTTCGCAAACAAACCCTTCACAGAATACGGGCAGGTGTTTGACGCGATTGCGCTGCTGTACGAGGGAGGGCACGGGTTCAAAACGGTCGTGCTGGACAGCCTGACACGCCTTGAGCCTTTGGTCTGGGCTGAAACATGCAAGCGGCTGAACTGCACCAGCATCGAAGACCCCGGCTATGGCAAGGGCTACTTAGAGGCCGATGTGGAATGGCGCGCGCTGATCGACGGGTTTAACAGCCTGCGCGACACCTGCGGCATGAACATCGTGTTCCTCGCGCACGAGGAAGTCCGTGCGTTCAGCAACCCGATGGGCGACGACTTCAATCACTACAGGATGCGCCTTCACAAACGCGCCGAGGCAATGCTGGTCGAGAATACCGACGTGATTGGGTTTCTCAACTATGTTGTTTCGGTTTCGACCGACGACAAAAAAGGCAAGCCCGGCAAGGCAAGCGGTTCGGGATCGCGGATGCTGCACTTGACTGAGCGCCCCAGCTACCGGGCAGGTAATCGCTACTCGATGCCTGACACGGCGTTGATGGTGGAAGGCGAAATGTACCAAGCAATCGCCCCATTCCTGCCCAGCCAAGAAACACACTCAAAAGCGGAGGCCGCATAATGGCAAATCTAGGATCAACTTACGACGCATCCCAAGGCGATGGGATGGAGGATCGCAACGCACTTCCTGCGGGGGAATACCCCGCGCAAATAACAAAGTCGGAAATCCGCGAGAACAACAAGAAGACCGGGAGTTACATCTGGTGCGAGTTCCAAGTGATTGATGGGCCTGCGGCCAATAGGATTTTCTGGGGTATGTACAACCTTTGGCACGAGAAACAAAATACCGTGGAGATTGCGCAGCGCGAATTCAATTCGCTGTGCAGGGCTGCGGGTAAACTGCAAGTCACTGACACAAACGAGCTGCACGGCCTACCTCTTCGCGTGAAACTCAGTGTTAAGAACGACGAACAGTTTGGGGCGAGCAACACAATCAAAGGTTACAAACCCTTCAACGAAACCTCGTCTGCCCCACCCCCCACCGGAGCGCAGACCGAGGCTGGGCGGGATGCGCCGTGGAAAAAGTCCGCGTAGCAAAACCCGTCTCTACCGGGCAGCGGACGTGTATTGTCCGTCGCCCGGTAACATCATCTGAAATCTAAGATTTTCAACGCCGGAACTTCTGGCGACAGGAAAGGTGTGTCTGATGGTTGCTCTACCGCCGCCACAAGAAACCAGTATCACCCGCGTTTGGGATGCGAAGGCCGCAGGCCAAGGCAAGGCTTGGGATAGCCTTGGCATATCGGCGTCCATCGCGAATGACGATTGCGCGCGAAAGCTTTGGTATATTCTGCGCTGGCTCTTGCCGCCTGAGCAGATCGAGGACGGGCGCAGGCTGGCGATTTTCGAAACCGGGAACAACTACGAACAGCGCGTGATCGACGACTTTCGCGCGGCTGATTTTGAAGTGCATGACGTTGACCCGGATACAGGCAAGCAGGTGCGTGTCTCTCTGGCGCGAGGCTTTTTGCGCGGCAAGATCGACGCCAAAATCAAAGGGCTAGTTGAGGCCCCAAAGACCGAGCATGTCGCAGAAATCAAATCTGCCAAAAACACCGATTACAACGCGGTGGTGAAGCATGGTGTGAAGGCAAAGAAGCCGCTGCACTACGGGCAGTTGATTGTCTACATGGCCGATCTGGGGTTCTCGCGCGGGGCTTATATCATCCGCTGCAAAAACACCGACAACATGCACTTGGAGCGGTTGCGGTGGGAAGACGTGAAGGACGATGCGCGACGCATCATCGACCGTGTGGAGCGCCTTGTGGATGAACACAAGCCGCCTGAGCGGATCAGCACCAACGGCGACAAGTGGCCCTGCAGTTTTTGCAATTTTGTCGAGCAATGCCAGCGCGGGGCCATGCCGCCCCGACGGTCCTGCCGGACCTGCATCAACTTCACCTTCACCTCAGATGGGAACGGGCATTGCACGCGCTTTGATGAGGCCAAAAACCCTACCGACCAAAAAGCCGGATGCCCTGCGCACCTGTTTTTGCCGGGGGTTATTCCGGGGCAGGTGGCCGAAACCGACACTGAAAACGAAACGATCACGTACGAAATGGCCGATGGGGCCACGTGGGTTGATGGGAAACAGGAATACGGCGATGATCCAGCTTCGTGATTATCAGCAAGACGCCCTAACCGCGCTCTATGAGTGGTTCGAGGCAGAAAAGGGATCGCCCCTGCTGGTCCTGCCGACCGGGGCAGGCAAGTCGATCATCTTTGCGATGTTCGCAAAGTCTGCTCTGGCAAACTTCCCCGCAACGCGCATTTTGTGCGTCACCCACGTAAAAGAGCTAATAGCCCAAAACCATGCGGCGCTGTTGCGGTCTTGGCCCCAAGCCCCCGCGGGGGTTTATTCGGCTGGTCTCGGTCAGCGCCAGATGCACAAGCAAATCACAATCGGCGGTATTCAGTCCCTATATCGCAAAGCGCGCGAAATCCCTGTGCCTGATCTGGTGATTGTCGATGAGGCGCACCTGATCCCGCGCAAATCCAACACCATGTACGGCAAGTTTTTCAACGCCCTGCGCGACCGAAACCCGCACCTCAAAGTCATTGGCCTAACCGCCACCCCCTTCCGGCTTGACAGCGGTCTGCTGGTCGGCGGCGATGACGACTTGTTCGACGGGATCGCCTACGAGCTACCGATTACACGGCTGATTGATGGCGGCTATCTAACCCCCCTGCGCTCCAAATCCCCAGAAACCAAAATCAACCTTTCTGGCGTTAGAACGCAGCGCGGCGATTATTCAATCAAAGACCTCAATGCCGCCGCAGGCCCCGTTACGCGGGATGCTGTTGCAGAGTGTTTGCGCGTCGCCAAAGACCGCAAGTCTTGGCTGTTTTTTTGCGTCACCGTCGAACATGCAATCGACGTGCGCAACGAACTGCGCCGCCAAGGCATCGATGCCGAAACGGTCACAGGCGACACGCCCGACCACGAGCGCACCCGGTTAATCACGCGTTTTAAAGCCGGGGAAATCCGGGCCATGACCTCAGTTGGCGTTCTCACAACAGGCTTCGATGCCCCTGCGGTCGACATGATTGCTTTTCTGCGGCCGACGCAATCCGCTGGCCTTTTGATCCAAATGGCTGGCCGGGGGATGCGTCTTGCGGAAGGCAAAAAAGACTGCTTGGTTTTGGATTTTGCCGGGAACATCGAGCGGCACGGGCCGATTGATTTGATCGAAGGCAAAAAGCCCAAAACCAAAAAGGGCGAAGCGCCCACAAAAGTATGCCCTGAGTGTGACGAGATTCTCCACGCCAGTGTCCCTGAATGTTTGGCGTGCGGCTACGAGTTCCCGCGCGAAGAAAGAGACATCGAGGCATCGCTTGAGGCCAAGGCATCAACCGCAGCTATTCTTTCGCGCGATGCCCCAACGATGAAATGGAAGAAAGTTCGTGACGTGGCTTACTCGCGCCACAAAAAAACCGGATCGCCCGACAGCATGAAAGTCGAATATCTTGTCGGGTCAAAAGTAATTCGTGAGTGGGTTTGCTTCGAACATTCGGGCTATGCGCGGCAAAAAGCGGTCGCATGGTGGGTTCGTCGCTTTGGCCCAAAGCAACCACCAGAAACCGTCGCGGATGCGCTCGAAATGAAAGCGGACATCCCCCGACCGTCAGCCGTGACACTCAAAAAATCAGGCGACTATCAAGTGCTCGATCTTATCTCGTTCGAGCCGTCTGGCGATATGGTGGAAGTGCTATGATGCATCAAACAAATACCCCTGTGGCCGAGGAAGTCGACAACCCGGACTATAGGATCAAAGGCATGAATGCGCGGCGGCTTTGGTCTGCGGTCATGTTTCACGCGCTTAAAAATGCGTGTGTCGCGGTGATGCGGGGGGATCGCCGCCCGGAGGCGCGCATGGATGTTGACTATTTCATGCACCCCGGAAGGGACTTTCGCGAAGTTGCGACCCTAGCCGGGCTTGATCCCGAAGGGGTTGCCGAGCGGTGCAAAGAAATCCTGTCTTGCCCCGAAAAAGCAAAAACCGCGTATCAATCCCTCGTTCGCATATCGGACGACGAAGAATGATTTCGCGAGGGAAATGCGCCGTGTGCGGCCGTCAGTCGCGCGGCCTCGTTCGCTACAAGATCAAGG
>CAZBBZ010000240.1:0-4938 GCA_964489925.1 uncultured Rhodobacterales bacterium | reverse complement strand
CCTGAGCCGAAAGACCGGGCTGGCCATGGCCGGGGAAAATTTCGACTCCCAAAGCTTCGGCTTGCTCGGCCAGCCAACGACAGACGTTACCCATAGACACGATGTAATTGCCGTGATTGTTCATCAAAGGTGGCATCAAAAAGTTAGGCAACCGCATGCCGCCCGCTTCACCCAAGATCATAAATTTATCGCTGGTCACGGGCGTGTTGAGCGGCGCGCCCTTTTCTTTCCAATCAGGGATCAGCGCATCCAATCCGCAAGGGTCAAGCACCGCACCTGACAAGATGTGCGCGCCCACTTCGGAGCCTTTTTCAAGGACCACCACATCCAAATCAGCGTTCGCTTGTTTCAGTCGGATCGCCGCAGACAAGCCCGCTGGCCCCGCGCCCACGATTACAACATCGTATTCCATAGACTCTCGTGTCGTGTCGCTCATTTGATCCTGCCTTCGTCCAAGTGAATGTGGCGTTTTTCACGCGCGCTATAAATTCTGGAAAATTGACTAGCTCGGGCGCGGCCTTGGGTCAATCACCTCTGGGCCTCGCCCGCACGACGCGCGTCCATGTGGCGCACAAATAGCGCGGCCAAGAGCCCGGTCAATGAGGTTAGGAAAATCATCGCATACATGCGAAACCCGCCAGTTTCTGCATCCACGATGACGGCGGCGGTTCCTGATAAAATCGCGCCCAAACCAACGGTCATTGCGCCTGAAAATCCGGCCGCGCTGCCAGATATTTTTGGGCGCACCGACATCACACCAATATTTGAGGATGGCACCGACAGGCCATTGCCAAAGCCCACAAACATCACCGAACAGGCAAGCGTGACCGGGGTTAGCGCCTCAAACGCGAGCAAGGCAAAGCCGATACAGGCCCCAAGCATAGAACTGAGCCGCCCGGCGGCCATCATGCTGGTCAGGGCAAATCGTTGCGCAAGCCGCCCCGTTAAAAACGTGCCAAGAACAAACCCACCTGTGATCGACCCAATGACGACCCCAAGCTGGGTTTGGCTTAGCCCCATCAAGGCATTGGCCACCACCGGCGCGGAGGCAAGAAAGACAAAGAACCCACCCACAGACGTACTTGTACAAATTGCATAGCCCCAAAATCGTGGCGCGCGCATGAGGTCGGGATATTGTTGAAACTGCTCGAACATCGTGTTGGAGCGCGATTTGTTGGTTTCGCCAAGATCCACCCAGACGAGCAATCCGAGCAAGCTACCAAAAGCCACGAAGGTCCAAAAAATCGACACCCAACCAAACCAATCGGCCAGAACCCCGCCCAACATCGGGGCAAGCAATGGGGCAAGTGCGGTGGCAGAGGAAATGTAGCCAAGACGCGCCGCCGCCTCGTTCGGGCCAAACAGATCACGCACCACCACCAGCGAGATCGCGGCCCCCGAAACAATGGCTCCTTGCATCAGGCGGAAAAACAGAAAGCTCTGGATATTGGGCGAAAAGATACAGCCAAGAGACGCGATAACAAAGATGCCAATCGCTCCCAGCAGAATGGGACGGCGGCCATAGCGGTCCGACATGGGGCCTGCGAAAATCTGAACCAGCGCTGTCATGGCCAGATAACCGCTAAATGCGATGCTCATTACCGCATAAGGCGCGTCATAGGTTTGCGCGATCGACAAAAGGGCGGGCAAAATCACGTTGCTCGTCGAAATCGCAAGCCCCGCAATCAGAATGAGCGTGATCGAATGGGGTTGGCTGCGGGGGGCGTTCATAAGCGTCCTATCCAGAGCCCAAGTGCGATCAGCAAAATTGCACAAATTTCATCGGTAAAGACCCATTAGCTTTTGGCCACCGTCACTGGAATACCACATGTGTGGCTTGTACGTTGGCCTACGTTTCTTGTCAGACCCGTCTTTGGCGTGTACGAATTTGTTAATCAAGGCTCTCTTAAGAAGAGCTATAAATCGACAGGCAGACCAAGAGCATCGCTAGATCATGCAAAAGATTCCTTTGACAAAGGCGGGTTACGACCGTCTGAACGCTGAATTGAAGCGTTTGAAAACCGTTGACCGCCCGGCGATCATTCAAGCGATTTCCGAAGCGCGCGAACATGGCGATTTGTCCGAAAACGCGGAGTATCATTCTGCCAAAGAAAAGCAGGGCTTCATTGAAGGCCGCGTGCAAGAGCTTGAGGGCATTGTCGGGCTTGCCGAAGTCATTGATACGGCTAAACTTTCTGGCACCATCAAGTTCGGTGCCAAGATCACGATTGTTGATGAAGATACGGACGAAGAAAAGTCCTATCAAATCGTTGGCGAAGCCGAAGCTGACCTAGAAGCCGGTCTTTTGAACGTGAATTCGCCAATTGCGCGCGCGCTGATTGGCAAAGACGAAGGCGACAGTGTCGAGGTGAAAACACCCGGCGGTGATCGCTTTTATGAAATCTTAAAAGTCGACTATTCGTAACTCCACCCGTCTGGTGGCAATACGTTGTTGTCGTGCAGACCAAACTAGAGACAAAAAATGGCAGTAGAACATCATCCTAGCAAAAACTCGCGGACTTCGTTTGGCTTTTTGAGCCTGCCGCAAACCGGAATTGAATGGCTCGCCGCCGGTTTCTTTACCGTGCTGTGGTCAAGCGCCTTGCTGACCTATGGCGCGGGTTATTTTGGTTGGTTCGATAGCGCAAACGCGCGAAGCGCAAATCTGGTCGAAGTGATGCTGTACCTTTGTGCGCTTGTTTTGCCCATTGGTGTGGCTTGGGTTGGCGCCTTTGTCGTGTCTCAAACCTTGTCGATCCGCCAAGATGCGCGCCAGTTGCGTTATGCGGTAAACGATCTGAACAACGCGATGAAGCGCAATGGCAGCGCGCTGGCCCGTGCCGTGCCCGGAAGTGCGGGTGCTGAAGGTACCGCCGCCCCGCTGAATGAAGCGCTGAAGAGCGAGCAAAAGCGCATGTCCAATCAAATGCGGATCATCACCTCTGCCCAGCAGGAAATCGCATCTAGCGTGCAAAAGCTGGTCGCCCAAACAGGTGCAGAAAAGCAAGAAATCCATAAGCTCGTTGAAACCGCGCAAGACGTCGCAGAAAAAGCGACCCGCAAAGTGGCCGCGGTTGGTCAGGCCAAACGGGTTTCAAGACCGTTGCCTCAGGCGGATCAAGATGCGCTAGATCAGGTCGTTTTGCCTTTTGAGGGCGCTGATGATTTGCAAAAGCCTGCGGCCGAAGCGCCAGAGTGGAACGACTTGAACCGCGCGCTGAACTTTCCGCGTGATGAAACCGACGAAGAAGGCTTTGAAGCGATCCGTCGCGTGCTGCCTTACCGCTGCACGGCACAGCTGTTGCAATCGGCTGAGGACGTGTTGTCGATGCTCGCACAAGAGGGCATTTACATGGACGACCTGAACGCGACCCCTGCAAACCCCGATATGTGGCGTAAATTCGCTCAAGGGGCGCGGGGTGCGGCTATTGCGGACATGGGAACGGTTGATGACAAGGCGGCAATTGCGCTAGTTAAGGGGCGCATGCGCACGGATGAAAAGTTCCGTGAGCGTGGCCTAGAATTTGTGCGTTTGTTTGACCAAGTGCTGACAGAGTTCCATCACGATAGTACCGATCTTGATTTGACAACTCTCGCAGGCACACGCAGCGGATTGGCATTTCAGCTAATGGCGCGGGCAAACGGCACCTTTTCGTAAAGTCCGCGCACGCGCCTTTCGTTAGGGGCGTCGCAGGCAAACAAACGGCAGAGCGGGCACATGATCGCTCTGCCAAAGATGCGTTTTTTGGATCACGAGTTTCGGTTCCCTAATTGCACACTCAAAGGGGTAAATCATCATGCTTTCAAAAGTCGCCTTTGGCGCGCTGACGTCTGTTTTTCTGTCCGTGCCAGTGGGCCAATTTGAAGATCGGATCACCCCTGCGACAACGTCATCAAGCCTTGATGGATGTGCAAAAGGGTACCGCGCGGTGTTCACCCCAGCAATTCACGGCTGTTTCCCGGAAACGGCGCAAACGCGCCCCTAAGGTCTGAACCCTGAAAAAGGCAAGTAACGGACCGGATCGCCCGGCTCAATTTGGCGCGCATCTTGGCCCAGTTCGACCAAACCATCCGCCCATGACAACCCGGTAATGCGCCCTGACCCTTCAGAGCCAAATGCCTCCACTTCGCCCTGATCGTTGATACGCGCGCGCAAATATTCCATACGACCCGGCTTTTTCGACTTGGAAAACGCAGCAGGCAGATCATAGCCGCGACCACGCGCCCACCCTGCCCCGGCCATTTTGCCAAGCACGGGACGGGCAAAAATCAGCGTACACACAAAAGCGGCAACCGGGTTACCGGGCAAGCCAAATATCGGCACCCCGCCAATCATCCCCAAAGCCAAAGGGCGCCCCGGCTTGATCGCAATGCGCCAGGTATCAAGGCGGCCCAGCGACTTGATCGCGGCAGCTACATGATCCTCGTCCCCCGCAGACGCGCCCCCGCTGGTCAAAATCGCATCCGTTTGTTGCGCAGCCTCCGTTAGCATCGCTTGAAGCTGTTCCAGATTGTCCGGCGCGCGGCCAAGATCAACGGGGGCAAATCCCCAGTCGTCAAGCAAGGCCAACAGCATGGGACGGTTCGCATCAAAAATGCCCGCCCCGCTGATTTGATCGGTTGAGGAAACCTCGTCCCCGGTCGAAAGCACTCCTACGCGCAAGGGCTTAAAGGTTGAAAGCTCAGACACACCAGCAGAGGCCATGACCCCAAGATCCGGCGGGCTAATCCGCCGCCCCTGCGGGATCACGATATCGCCGATGTCGATATCTTCCCCCCGCGGGCGGGCGTTGGCGCCGGGCTTTGGCATGCCTCGCAGGGTGATGGTTTCACTGCTTGTTTCGACTTCTTCTTGCAAGACAACCGTATCGGCCCCTTTGGGCACGGGCGCACCTGTCAAAATCCGCAAGGCATGGCCCGGCGGCACCTCGCCATCGA
>CAZBBZ010000239.1:0-4939 GCA_964489925.1 uncultured Rhodobacterales bacterium | reverse complement strand
AATTTTTCACCAATGAATTGAATCAACAAAAATTCGCCGCAATTAAACGTGAAATTGTTGTCAAATTAGCGGAATTTGCAATTCCAGAACCCCAAAAATCAGCATTTTGAGCGATGAGGCCGACATGGCAAAAAACGCGCCACAACTTGATGCGCCCAAAGAAAACCAACCTAGCTCTGCGGTCAATCCGGCGGTTAATATCGCCTGTATTGACCCAAGCAGCGGCCCGATTAAGTCTCTGAATGAGGCGCATTTTTCAGAGTTGTTGCGCGATTTGACCAAACAATGGGCCAAAGCGCCCTCGGACAAAGGTCAAGGCTAGGTCATGCCAACTCTCACCGTCACCGGTTATCGCTGGTTGGGCTTTACCACCTACCCCACGTCTTTCGAGATTGTGATTAGTGACGATGATTCCGATATTGATTGGTTTGGTGGGGATACTGGCGCGCCGCAAACTGCAACCTTTGGCGGATCGACCTATACGGTTGCGGGTGCAGGTCTGTTGCCATCTGATATTCAAGACAACGATGGCGGCGGCACGGTTCTGAGCGAAGAACTGCTGTTCATGTCTTTGTCAGGCTATGGATGGGTGTTTGTCCCCATGCCAGGGTCCGTTTTCACAGATGGGGATGCGATCAATAATTGGACCGCTCCAGTGGGGTGGAGCGATACCGATGGGCTGTCTTATGACAGCATCGTTTGTTTCACCAAGGGCTCAATGATCACGACAGCGCGGGGATTGCGCCCGGTTGAGCAGCTTGCCCCCGGTGATCTGGTGATGACCCGCGACGAAGGCGCCCAAGCGGTGCTTTGGGTGTCATGCCAGACGATTAGTAGCGCGGCCCTTGCGCTGCGCGAAAATCTGCGTCCCGTGGTGATTGCCAAGGGTTCAATCGCGCCGGGTATTCCTTACCGTGACACAAAGATTTCGCGGCAACACCGGGTGCTTTTGGATCGGAATTTCCCCGGTATTCATAATGGCGACGAGGTGTTTGCCCCAGCCATTGCCCTGAAGTATTCCGGCCTTGGCGCCTTGGATCAAACCTGTGCGCCGGTTACTTATGTCCATGTGTTTTTTAAGCGGCATCAGGTTTTGCTTTGCGATGGGTTGTGGTCCGAAAGCTTTTATCCCGGTCGCATTGGAATAGCGGCACTGGATGACGCGGCGCGCCATGAGTTTGAGCAGATATTTCCGGACTTGAACCCACAAACCGGCCCGCAGATCGAAATTGCGCGCCCTCATGTTCCCGCAAGGAAGGCTGCGGCCTTGATGAGTTGATCGCCTGTGCGTTGAGGGGGATTTGATTAACGAAACCTTAAAACTTGTGCCAAAATTGGTCGAACAGCGCGAATTCCGGGATTTTTGTGGTTTTTAACATTATAAATCAGTGTTTTGCGTGAGTTTCTTAAGAGACACATCCCGTACACAACCTGTACACATCCCGTACAGCACTTGTTGGTGTATCCTTAACAGACCCTTACCAGAGTAACCCTTCCCATGACCGCATTCGCCTGACGGCGAAACCGTTTGTACACATCTGGTACAGCACTTTTCGAAATTTCATTAACATACCCTTTCCAGCGGGCCGCCTTCCCCGGTCTGAGCTAGCGAAGCGCCACCGTTTCATAATCAGCCGCACGCGACCAAGCGTGGTAGGCTTCCAGTACGCCAATTTCGCGCGCGATCAGATATTCGCCCGTTGTTGACACCATCCTCCCCTGCTGTTGGCGGATCTGCCCTTGATTGGAAAACGAGACCTGAAGCTGGGTGCGCGGCGTGTAACTTGTGCCAAATGCACGCTCCATATTCATGGTGATGATGGTGGATTTCAGCTCTGCCATGCGGGTTAACAACAATTCGGCCCGCTTTTTGACAAAAGGCGTCGTATCAAAGCGCACGTAAAGTTCGTTAATCAACTCGTGACAGGCATCCGCAAGCACGGTGACAAAGGCCGCCCGTTCCCCGCGCACTAAGAACCGCGCGCGATTGTCGTAATGGGAACAGGTCGCCGTAATCTGCGCAGGCACTGGTTTATAGATATTATGAGGCGAAATATCCGCCACAGCTGGGCCTGAAATCGACAATGCTAGCCCAAAAATCAGAGCCAGAGTTTGTATGATTGATCTATTCATCCGCGAACTCCTTTATAAAAAGGCGGCCCGTTCTTAAAAAAACGGTCAGGCGGGGTGCTATGGCGCACACCCCAAACCACCAGGGTGCGCAGATCGCGGCCATTCTTAAATCTATTCGCGCCACGAATTGCGCGGTGCCGTGGCACCAAGCGTAAGCGGGGTGCGACGATTTTGACGAGTGTTTTGTCACAAATTCGTAAAAATCTGTGCAAATTGCGGCGATTCGGACCCAAAATCCACAGGTGTTGCTGGGGTTTTGACGTAAAACTCGTTAAAAATTCCTACGGCTTGCGGTCTTGACCAAAGGGCAAAGCGCCCTTAAATGCCTATCAACTTTCGGAAAGTTTCAAATCTTTCCGGTCCTAGATGCTATAGTCAGGATCGCCGTCGGTCAGCGTGTTACGCCCACCGGCGCTTTTGTGGTTTGGGCGTTCGGTAATTGGGTTCAGGAGGCCCGCGGCATATGTTTGAAAGCCTATCAGATCGCCTTGGTGGTGTCTTTGACAAGCTCACCAAACAAGGGGCTTTGTCGGATGCGGATGTATCCACGGCCTTGCGCGAAGTGCGTGTGGCTTTGCTGGAAGCCGATGTATCCCTGCCCGTGGCGCGGGATTTCGTCAAAGCCGTCCAAGAAAAAGCCACAGGCCAAGCGGTCACCAAGTCGATCACACCGGGTCAGCAGGTTGTTAAAATTGTTAACGATGAGCTGGTTGCGGTTCTGTCAGGGGATGATGGGCAAGCGGGCGCGCTAAAGATTGACAGCCCCCCTGCCCCGATCTTGATGGTGGGTTTGCAAGGTGGCGGTAAGACGACCACCACGGGTAAGCTGGCCAAACGTTTGACCGAACGCGAAGGCAAACGGGTGCTGATGGCCTCGCTTGATACGCGGCGCCCTGCAGCGATGGAACAGCTTGCGGTTCTGGGCAATCAGATAAACGTGGATACGCTGCCGATTGTCCCCGGTGAAAGTGCGGTGCAGATCGCCAAGCGCTGTAAGCAGCAGGCGACTTTGGGCGGGTACGACGTCTATATGCTCGACACCGCAGGACGTTTGTCGATTGACGACGAGTTGATGGCCGAGGTCGAAGCGGTGCGCGATGCCACCAAGCCGCGCGAGACCTTGTTGGTGGTTGATGGTCTAACCGGGCAAGATGCGGTCAATACGGCCGAGAATTTTGACAATCGCATTGGCATTTCTGGCGTTGTTCTCACGCGGATGGATGGCGATGGGCGCGGTGGTGCGGCCCTTTCGATGCGCGCGGTCACCGGCAAGCCGATCAAATTCGTGGGCTTGGGCGAAAAACTAGACGCACTTGAAGAATTCCACCCCGAACGCGTTGCCAGCCGTATCCTTGGCATGGGCGATATCGTCAGCCTTGTTGAAAAAGCCCAAGACACAATCGAGGCCGAAGAAGCCGAGCGCATGATGAAGCGCTTCCAAAAGGGTCAGTTCAACATGAACGACCTGAAGTCCCAGCTGGAACAAATGTCCAAGATGGGCGGCATGGAGGGCATCATGGGGATGATGCCGGGCATGAAGAAAATGGCCAAACAGGTCGAAGAGTCGGGGCTGGATGATAGCGTCTTTCGCAGTCAGATCGCCTTGATCGACTCTATGACCAAAAAAGAACGCGCTTATCCGCAGATTTTGCAGGCCAGTCGCAAAAAGCGGATTGCCGCAGGTGCAGGCATGCAGGTTTCGGACCTCAATAAGTTGCTAAAGATGCACCGGCAGATGTCGGACATGATGAAAAAGCTCGGCAAGATGGGCAAGAAAGGCTTGCTGAAAGGCGGGCTTGGCGCGCTATTTGGCGGCGGTGGCGGGATGCCGGGTGGGATGCCCGGGGGAATGCCAGGCATGCCCGGTGGTGGCGCGATGCCCTCGCCAGAAGACGCCAAAAAGATGCTGCCCGGATTGGGTGGCGGGCTTCCCGGTGGACTATCAGGGCTTGGCAAGAAAAAGTGACCAATGCCGAGCGCATATCAGTGGCCCGTATTGTAAAGGTCAATCACGCCGGGGAATACGGCGCGATCCGCATTTACGGGGCGCAAATGTTGCTGGCAAAACTGCGCTGGCCCAAAGTGCATGCGCAATTGCAAGAACTGCAATCCCATGAAATCGAACATTGCGCGATATTCGCGCATGCGATGCCCGGGCGCGAAAGCCGACCTTGCCGCACGATGTTTTTATGGAGCATGGGCGGCTGGGTGCTTGGTGCTGTAACCGCCCTTTTGGGCAAGCGCATGGTTTGGGCCTGTACCGAAGTGGTGGAACACACGGTTCACCAACATCTTTCAGCACAACTGAATTTCCTAAAGCCGCTTGATCCAGAGCTGCATGACACCATCCAAGCGATCCAAGCAGAAGAAGAAGGCCACCTTGCCCTCGCGGTGACCGAAAAAGGCGCAGACAGCCGCCTGACACGCGCGGCACGTCCCGTCATCAAGGCCAGTGTCGAGGCGGTGATATGGCTTTCTACTTGGGGCGACAGTGCCGCCATGGACCGTGATCTGAGGGCGCGCGCATGAGCTACCCTTGCGAAACAGCGCCCACAGGGGTTGCGCGTGATATGGCGGCGCGGTTTGCGGGGCTTGTGCCTGAGATTGGCACCGAGCGACTGCGTTTGCGTGCCCCGCGCCTGAGCGATTTTGCGATCTATGCCGAGATTACCTGCTCTAAGCGCGGGCAATACATGGGCGGTCCCTTTAGCCGCGAAGATGCTTGGTATGATTTCGTACAACTCGCCTCAGGCTGGATGCTACGTGGCCACGGTGGATGGGCGATCACGACGGACGGGGACCAATG
>CAZBBZ010000238.1:0-4974 GCA_964489925.1 uncultured Rhodobacterales bacterium | reverse complement strand
CGGGCAACTGGTTCATGACCACCAACCGGGTTTTGATCGATGGCGAGGCTGTAACCGCCGTCCAAACCAACGAAGATGCCAGCACCACCACATCCAGCGCCGTCCCACTCAAGGTGCAAGCAAACTCCATCCAGAACGGCGAATTTGTAAATTCTGATGCCAACTGGAGCTATTCTGGCGCAACCCAAGACATCATTGACGGCGTGTACACCGTGGAAATCGGCGGCAACCGCGCCCTGCATTTCAGCGGCGGCGGTCGGCCCTCGGGCGGGACGGCAACGCAAAGCTTCTCGACAACCGTTGGGGCCACTTACGACATGTCATTTGACGTATGGCACTGGCTAATCAACGGGCACACCGACCGCACCCAAGAAATCGAGTTGCGTGTGCTGGCCGCGGACAACACCGCGCTTGTTTCCTATGACAACACGCTGGCCCATGATTTTGCCCCTGCCACTGAAACCTTCACCTTCGTGGCCACCTCGACCACCACAACCTTGACCATTGCGAACCCGGCGTCTTTTGACTCGCTTGATAGCAACCTCGTGTTGGACGACATCTCGATTGTGGAACGCATCATCGACAGCGATAGCGACAATTTCGTGGACAGTTTTGACACCAACGAAGTGTTCGCCACGCAAGTGGACGCTCTTGGCATCGCGCAAACGGATGACGCAACCATCGCCCTAAGCGAAGATACAACCGCCCCTGCGACCCCCACGATCAGTCAATATATCGGCGAAGACGGGCTGCTTTTGAATGGCACCGGCGAGCCGCGCAACACGGTCGAGGTGTTTGACAGCAACTCCGCCTCCCTTGGCACGGCGATTGTGGGCGATGACGGCTATTGGTCGCTTGTGCCCTCCACTGCCGTTAATCCGGGCGATAGCGTCACCGCGACGGTTAGCGATGGTGCGGGCAACACAAGTGGCGCGGCTTCTTTGACGCGCAGCTTTGGCCTGCTGGTTAATGCAGACTTTGACGGGTCCAACGCGGGCGCGTGGAGCCTGAACGATCTGGGCGGCAGTGGCGGACCAGACGGGTTTTCGCCCAGCTTTTTCGACCCAACGCCCCTGCCCTTGAGCAACCATCTTTTGTTCAACAACAACGCGGATGAAGGCGGCGACACCGCCACCCAAGCCTTCACCACAGAGATCGGCAAATCCTACGATCTCTCCAGCGTCATTCGTGACTTTGGCGGTACAAATGTCACCCATGACGCCACGATCGAAATTCTGGACAGTTCCAACACAGTGATCGCCACCACGGGCAGTTTTTCATCCGTATTTGGCAGTGCGCAACCCATTGATCTGAATTTCACCGCCACCACGACCAGCACCACCGTGCGGATCACCAATACAAATGTGGGCGGCGCAAATTCCGATCTTGGCTTTGACTATGTGTCCATCGAGGAAGTTTACGGCGATGCGGACAACGACGACATTCTTGACCCGTTTGACCCGGACCTAGCAGCCACAGCATCCGTGACAGCCGTCAGCGAACCGCTTGATTTTTCAGCGCTGGATCGCATGGACAACACCCTGTTGGACCAAACGGACGACCCAGAGGAAACCCTAACGCTCAGCGCAGAAGATCTGCTGGATTTGTCCAGTGACGCGGGCAATTTGGACATTTTTGGCGATGTTCAAACCGCCACGAACCTGACAGCTACGGAAAGCAGAGCTTCGGTCAGCCCAGCCGATCAAACCTTTGATGGCCACGGCGTGACAGATGCCGGAATTTTCGTGCACGAAGACATCTCTACCATCAACACGTAAGGCGCGGCGCGGGCTGGCAAGATACTCGTAACCTTGGGCCAGTAGACTGAATAAACTCATTTTACCTTACCCACTGGTAAGTGGTTACTCTGGTAAGGGTTTGTTAACAAACTGACGAAAGTTGCTGTACGGGATGTGTACAAACGGTTTCGCCGTCAGGCGAATGCGGTCACGGAACGCGTTACTCTGGTAAGGGTTTGTTAATGAAATTCTAAAAACTGCTGTACGGGATGTGTACAGGTTGTGTACGGGATGTGTCTCTTAAGAAACCGCCGCATCACATTGATAAATAACGATTTATTTTCAAAAAATCCCGCATTTCAGCCGATTTGCCCGTATTTGGGGACAGTTTTAACCCTTCGTTAACAATCTCAACAGCAATCACGCCTTATAGGGCGGCAAAAACCGAGGCGGCATCGGCCCTTTGTTCCGGCTGCCCGTTTGCATTTCTTCCCAGCCATGGGCCAAAATCCCGACCGAGCGCGATAGGCAAAACAGCCCCCGCGCAAGCGGCGGCGCAAAGCCCAGCTCGCAGAAAATCACCGCTGTCGCCCCGTCGATATTCATCGCAATCGGCGCGCCGCGCGCATCCCCAATCGCTGCCTGAACCGCCATGCCGATTTGCGCAAACCGCCCCGTGACCGTACCCGCCTCAGCCGCCTGTTCCACCAGCGCCATCAAGCGCGGCGCGCGCGGATCAACAGGCTTGTGAAAACGATGCCCAAAGCCCGAAACGATTTGCCCATGGGACGCGCGCCAATCGTTCAGCCCTGCCAAAACCGCCTCTTGCAACGGCTTACCTGCATCCATCTGCGCGCTAATCTCGTAAAGCAAAGCCGCGCATTGCTCCCCCGCGCCCCCATGCACATCGCCCAGCATATTTACGCCCGTGGCCATCACATTGTTCAACCCTACACCGCAGCTCGCCGCCATGCGCGCCGCCGCGATCGAAGGCGCTTGCGGTCCGTGATCGACCCCCGCCACCAAAGCCGCTTCCAACAAGGCCGCTTGCGCAGCACTGGGCACATCACCGCGCAACATCAACCAGATCATCTGCGCAAACCCGACATTCCCAATCAGATCTTCGACCTCGCGCCCACGAAACGCGATCCGCCCCGGCGCCATGTCGATAATCCCGTTGGCCCACCAGTCGCTTACCCCGTCATTCGCGCCATTACTAAAATCGTCACTCAAATCATCGCTCATCTGGCGTCCTTTGTGTCACTCAAAGATAAATCGCAGTCGCAAGGGCCAGCACCGCGATTTCCGCGCATTGCTGCACCGCCCCCAGCACGTCCCCGGTTTGCCCACCAATTCCGCGCGAGGCCCAAAAAATCACCGGCACCGCCGCCAGCAGCGCAATCAAAACCACGGCAATTCCCAAGACACCACTCAGCACCAACGCCGCCAAAACCGCGATCCCGAAGGCGATCAACGCCTGCACGCGCCCGGGTCGCCCATAGCCCACAGACAAGCCATCGCTGCGCGCAGGGGGCATGGCGGCCATCACCAAAACCATCGGCATACGCGACACCGAACCTGCCAGCATCATCGCGGCAACAGGAGCCACATCCGCCAAGGCAGCCAGCGCCGCCCATCGCGCCAAAACCGAAATACAAAGTGCCGCCATCCCGTAAGCCCCGATCCGGCTGTCGCGCATAATCGCCAGTTTGCCCAGACGATCACGCCCGCCACCCAGCCCATCTGCCGTGTCGGACAACCCATCCTCATGCAGCGCGCCCGTCAGCAGCATCATAAACCCGATAGCCAGTGCCGCGGCGATCCCGCTGTGAATACCAATCCCAATCATGGCCCACAAAACTAAGCCCGCAATGGCCCCCAACACCAAGCCAACCAGCGGAAACGCCCAAGCAGACGCCGCTCCACGGCTTGCATCATATGGCGTAACGTTGGGCAAAGGCACCCGCGTCAACAACATCCAAGCAGCGAAAAAATCGCCCAGCTTTGCGGGGGCAATTTTGCCATTTCCGTTTTCAGAATTGTCGGTTAGGGACATCAGCTAGGGCCTCTTTCAACGTGGCTCTTGAAATCATTACCCAAGGTCTAGCAAAGGTCACAGACGTGAGCGAACAGGAATTTTCGACGCTGGATGCGTTTCGCAACAGTGTTACGCAAACCATCACCCCAGATGAAACCGCAACCAAAGGGGCCACTGCACGCAATGGCAGTTTGACCAAGCCCCCCGGCGCGCTAGGCCGCCTTGAAGATTTGGCGATTTGGTATGCAGGCTGGCGCGGTGTTGCGCGCCCTGAACTGATGTCGCCCCAAGTGATAATATTTGCCGGAAACCACGGCGTCACCGCCCAAGGCGTGTCGGCCTTCCCCGCCGAAGTTACCGTGCAAATGGTCGCCAATTTTCGCGCAGGCGGGGCGGCGATCAATCAACTGGCCCGTCTTGCAGGCGCGCAACTGGACGTGGTCGAGTTGGACCTTGATCACCCCACAGCCGATTTCACCCAAAGCGCGGCAATGGATGACGCGGAACTGCTTGCCGCCCTGAACGCAGGTTGGGCGGCCGTGAACCCGAAATGCGATTGCTTGATCTTGGGCGAAATGGGCATCGGCAACACAACCTCTGCCGCCGCCATTGGAGCTGCAATCTTTGGCGGTGCGCCAAGCGATTGGGTCGGGCGCGGCACAGGGGTTGATGATGAGGGTCTTAAGCGTAAAGCGGGCGCGCTCAGCGCCGGCCTTGCCCTTCACAAGGGTGTTCTGCATGACCCGCTTGCGGTCTTGGGCGCTTTGGGGGGGCGCGAAATCGCAGCCATCACAGGGGCCATCGCGCACGCACGCGCGGCGCATATCCCAGTGATCTTGGATGGGTTTATCGCCAGTTCCGCCGCATCCGTTTTATGGGCGCTCAATCCACAAGCCACCGACATTTGCGTCGCCGGGCATCTATCGGCCGAAGGTGGTCATGACGCTTTGCTCAATGGAATGGGCCTGAAACCGCTCTTGTCGCTTGGTCTGCGCCTTGGTGAAGGCTCTGGTGCAGCCGTGGCGTTTCATATCCTGAAATCAGCGCTCGCCTGTCACGGGGGCATGGCCACTTTTGAAGAAGCTGCCGTGAGTGGAAAGTCATAAGCCGGAAAGTTATAAGCCGGAAAGACCTAAACGCTTATCCCGCAGCCGCTGCCACGCGCACGCCTGCGGCCTCTAGCGCGCGGAAAATCCG
>CAZBBZ010000237.1:0-5003 GCA_964489925.1 uncultured Rhodobacterales bacterium | reverse complement strand
CGATGCCATCGGTGATTTTAACGGCTGGCGTCCCATGATGCCCGTGACGCAGTGGAGCCTGATTAAACGATGACTGGGACGCTTTATGGGGTGGGCGTCGGACCGGGCGACCCGGAACTGCTGACGTTGAAAGCCGCGCGTTTGATCGCGTCCGCACCTGTTGTGGCCTATCCCGCCCCATTGGGCGGCGAAAGTTTCGCGCGTGCCATCGCGCAAGCGGTGATGCCGGATGGGGTCACGGAAATTCGCATCGATATTCCGATGGATGAAAAGCGCTATCCGGCGCAAGCGGCTTATGACGGCGCAGCGGCGGAAATTGCCGCGCATCTGACCGCAGGGCGCGATGTGGTGTGCTTATGCGAAGGGGATCCGCTGTTTTATGGATCTTTCATGTACCTACTGGCCCGCCTGTCGCGCGATCATCAGGTCGAGGTTGTGCCCGGTGTGACATCGCTAACCGCTTGTGCGGCTGAGCTGCGGCATCCTTTGTCTGCGCGGGGCGAGGTTCTGTCGATCCTGCCCGGCACCCTGTCGCCAGAGGTTTTGGCCGCGCGGGTGCGTGATGCGGAAGCTTTTGCGATTATGAAAGTCGGGCGGCATTTGTCAAAGATCCGCGATGTCTTGGCACAAGCGGACTTGTTGGATCGCGCCCTTTACATTGAGCGCGCTAGCCTGCCGCAACAAAAGGCGATGCCGCTGGCCCAAGCGCCGGACAAAGCGCCCTATTTTTCGATGATTTTGGTGAACAAAGGAAATGATCCTTGGTTGAGTTGACCCCCCGCGTTTTATGTATGAACGAAGCAGGCGCCCCTTTGGGCCGTCGCATTGCCGACGGCTTGGCCGTGCCGCTCGAAGGGCGCGCTGGTCGCGTGGCGGATGCAGATCAGAGCTTTGACAATGCGCTGACCCATGTGCGTGATCTGTTTTTGGCCGGCCATCCGGTGATTGCGGTTTGTGCTGCTGGCATTTTGATCCGCGCGGTTGCACCGCATCTGAATGACAAGCGCCGCGAGCCGCCGCTGATTGCTGTGTCTGATGATGGCACGGTTGTCCCGCTTTTGGGCGGGCATCGCGGGGCGAACCGCTTGGCGCGCGATGTGGCCGAGGCCATTGAGGGGCGCGCGGTGATTACCACTGCGGGGGATGCGGCACTTGGTTTGGCCTTGGACGAACCACCTGCAGGGTGGCGCTTGGCTAATCCTGATGGTGCAAAATCGGTGATGGCAGGGATGCTGTCAGGCGGAGGCGCGCAGGTTACAGGCGATGAGGCAGACAAGGCGACTTGGCTGGCCGCTTTGCCAAAAGGCGAAGCGCAGGTTTTGGTGACGATGGACGCCGTTGAACCGCCCGAAGATGGTCTGTTGTTTCATCCAACCCGCGCCACGCTTGGGGTTGGCTGCGCGCGAAATTGTCCGCCTGCGGAACTGCGCGATTTGGTGATGAAAACCTTGGCCGAAGTGGAAGTTTCACCGCAAGCTTTGGCTGCTATTGGCACGGTTGATTTGAAGGCAGATGAACCTGCGGTTTTGGCGCTGGCGGCGGAATTGAACCTGCCACTTCGCCTGTTTAGCCCCGCAGAGCTTGAAGCGGAAACGCCGAACCTGATGAACCCTTCGGATGTGGTGTTCGCTGAAGTGGGGTGCCACGGGGTGTCTGAGGCCGCCGCACTTGCCCTAACCGGTGAAACCGGGGGGCTGTGGGTTGATAAGCGCAAGACCGGGAACGCGACCTGCGCCATTGGAATTTCGCCTAAGCCGATCACAGATTTGACCGGGCGCAAGCGCGGCTCGGTCGCGCTGGTCGGGATTGGGCCGGGGGATGCTATGTGGCGCACGCCGGATGCGTCGCGCATGATTGCGGGCGCGGATGAACTCGTCGGCTACGGGCTTTATATCGATCTGTTGGGCCCATTGGCCGCAGGCAAGCCGCGCAGTGATTTCCCGCTTGGCGGGGAAGAAGCGCGTTGTCGCTATGCGCTGGAACAAGCGGGCAAGGGCTTGGATGTGGCGCTGATTTGTTCGGGCGATGCGGGTATCTATGC
This sequence comes from uncultured Rhodobacterales bacterium, assembly GCA_964489925.1. GTDB lineage: Bacteria > Pseudomonadota > Alphaproteobacteria > Rhodobacterales > Rhodobacteraceae > CAYLLD01. The sequence continues at coordinate 2,962 of CAZBBZ010000237.1, read as the reverse complement.
GATGGGTGCTTTGGTGTTTGAATTGCTCGACGGCGAAAAAGGGCTGTCGGATGCGGCGCGGCGCGTAGAGGTGGTGTCAGCGCCGGGTGTGTCGGCCCTCCAAGGGGCGGCAGCGCGAGCGGGCGCGCCCTTGGGACATGATTTTTGCGCGATTTCATTGTCGGATTTGCTGACCCCGCGCGATGATATTCTAAAGCGCGTCACAGCCGCTGGAGCGGCGGATTTCGTCATCGCGTTTTACAATCCGGTGTCCAAAACCCGACGCGATTTACTGGCGCTTTCAAAAGATATTCTGCTTAAAACACGCCCCAATGATACGCCTGTGATGCTTGGCCATTCGCTTGGCCGCCCGGCAGAACGGATCGACTATATCCGGCTTGCGGATTTGAACGTGGATGATGTGGACATGCTGACCGTGGTGCTGATCGGGTCAAGCCAAAGTCGCCTGCTGGAACGGGGTGACGGCAAGGCGGTTTATACGCCGCGTGGCTACGCCAAAAAGATGGGAGATGGGTCGTGAAGGTTTGGTTTATTGGTGCGGGTCCGGGCGATCCTGATCTTATCACGATCAAGGCGCGCGACCGGATTGCGGCCTGTCCTGTGTGCCTTTACGCGGGCTCTTTGGTGCCTGCCGAGGTTGTGGCCTGTGCGCCGGATGATGCGCGGGTTCTTGATACAGCACCTATGACGCTGGATGATACCCATGCGGAAATTTTGGCGGCGCGCGAGAGGGGCGAAGATGTGGCGCGGGTGCATTCGGGCGATCCGTCACTATATGGCGCGATTGCCGAGCAAATTCGCCGCCTGCGCGCGGATGACATTGCCTATGAAATCATTCCCGGCGTGCCTGCCTATGCTGCGGCTGCGGCGGCTTTGGGCCAAGAGCTAACCATTCCCGAAATCGCGCAATCTATCATTCTGACCCGCGTGTCGATGAAATCAACGTCGATGCCCGAAGGTGAAACGCTGGAAAATTTTGCACGTACGGGCGCGACCTTGGCCATTCATTTGGGCATCCGCGATCTGCGCAATATTGAGCGGGTACTTACGCCCTTTTATGGCGCTGATTGCCCGGTGGTGGTGGCGTACCGAGCCAGTTGGCCAGATCAGGTGATGATCCGTGGCACGCTGGCGAGCATTCGCGAATTGGTGCGTGCCGAAAAGATCACGCGCACGGCGTTGATCTTGGTGGGACCGGCACTTGGTGAGGTCGAAGACTTTAAGGACTCGGCCCTTTATGACCCGTCGATGCCCCATGTTTTGCGCCCTAAAGTCAAAGTAAAACTCTGATTTTTTGGCGTGAGCAGCTAAAATTAACCTGAAATTTCCACTTGCTCATTCGCCGAACTGTAACATTATTGGGGTAAACGCCGAATCTAACACATGTGGTTCGTGCGTAAGGGGATAATAATGGAAGCCTATATTTCAGATGAGGTGCTTTCGGGCATCAAGAAAGCGCGACAGCAAACGGAGCGGCGTTTGAAGCGCTTGCGCGTGCGGGTTGATGGCGAAGTTTACCCGGTTTTGCGCCTCCGGGAGTCTGGTTTCAGTGTCGATGCGGACGCGGTGCCGAACCTGCGCGGTTTGGTTGATCTGGTGGATGGCGCGCGCCATTTGGCACAATGTTTGATTGTGCGTTCGGAAACTGACGGTGATACGATTCACTATGAATATAAGCGCCACACGCCGGCCACGGATAAGCCCGCAGTGGATTATGTGGTCGATAAAGAGGCACCAATCGCCCTGTTGCGCTAGTTTTTGATCACTTCCCCCGCTGGACAGGGGCTGTTTGCAGCCCTAGGCTATTTGGTGGAGGTCGATCATATGGACGCATCTTTTTCACGACGTAAAATCCTTGAACCCGCCGAATTGCGCGCGCTGAATGAGCGGTCTGACGCGATGGGATGGGCGCAAATGGGCTCTCACCTCGCAGCAATTGCTATTTTTTGCATTTTGCATAGTTTTGCGATGGGGTCTTGGTGGGTTTTACTGACCGGATTTGTCTTGGGGGTTTTGATAAATTTTCTTTATGCCGCCCAGCACGAGTTAAGCCACGCGACCGTGTTCAAAACCCGTAAGCTGAACGAATTTTTCGGTCGTGCGGTTGGGTTTGCGATGATCTTTCCCCGTGATTTCGATCAGATCATGCATTTCGCCCATCACACTTATACGCAGAACTGGGAAAAAGACGGCGAGCTGGTGCGCGAGCCTTATACGTTGCGGTCTTATTTGTTGTGGGTGTTTGGTCCGACCTATTGGAGAAACCGTTTTCTGGGCATTGTGCGCCGTGCGCGCGGGATCATCCTAGAGCCATTTATTCGCCCCGAAGAACACGACAAGGTAATCTACGAAAGCCGCCTACATTTGGTCGGCTACGGGGTTATCTTATTGTTATCATTTGCCTTTCAGTCTTGGGCGGCACTGACGTTCTGGCTGATCCCGATGATCCTGACAAAGCCCATTCATCAGCTTCAAAACACGATCGAGCATTTGGGGTTGAGCCATCAGGACGATATTTTGGAAAACACACGGTCCACGCGGACGAACGCGTTGATGCGCTGGCTTTGCTGGCAGATGCCCTATCACACGGCGCATCATACCTTTCCAAGTGTGCCGTTTTGGAAGCTGCGTGCGCTAAATTCCAAGCTGGAAACCGCGGCGGGCGAGGTGCATCGCATGGGCTGGATCGAGTTTCAGATCGAGGTGATTAAGAAGCTGGCGCAGAAAGACGAAAGCCAGTGGCCGCAGAACGAAGTTTGGGTGGTGCCGCGTCTTGGGGGGCGGGCCGCGCGCTTGCCGGCGGAATAAAATTGAGGCCGTTAATACAATCCGCCAAAGGCTATTCTTTGCAAAATGCAAAAGACACATCCCGTACACAACCTGTACACATCCCGTACAGCACTTGTTGGTGCCGCGCGGCGGTTTTTGCAAAATGCAAAATGATTAACCATGCGCACGCTTG
>CAZBBZ010000236.1:0-5007 GCA_964489925.1 uncultured Rhodobacterales bacterium | reverse complement strand
AGATCAGCCGCGCGCACCGCGTAGCCGTCCATTGCCGAGGCGGGGAAAGGCGGTTGGTCGCGCAAGGCTTTGATCGGCGCTGCCAACACGCGTCCGGCGGCGTCTTCTAGCGCGACCATTTCGTGGGGAAGCGGCGTGATGAGTTGGGCAATATGCGCCTGCGCTTGGGCGACGGAAATCATGTGTCGGCGACGTAGCGGCCTGATTTACCGCCGTCTTTGACTAAGACGCGGGTTTGGCCGATGGTCATGGCGCGGTCCACGGCTTTGACCATGTCATAAATCGTGAGCGTGGCGATGGAGGCGGCGGTGAGCGCTTCCATTTCAACGCCGGTTTGACCTGTGGTTTTGACCGTGGCCGTGGCCGTCACCGCGTTGGCGTCTTCATCAATGGCAAAGTCGAGTGCAACTTTGGCTATCGCAAGCGGATGGCACAGCGGGATCAGGTCGTGGGTTTTCTTGGCCGCCATGATGCCTGCGAGCCGCGCCACCCCCAAAACGTCGCCCTTTTTGGCGGTGCCCGCTTGGATGAGCGCCAAGGTGTCGGGCAGCATGGTGATGGTCGAGGTGGCGACCGCTTCGCGCGCGGTGCTGTCCTTGGTTGATACATCGACCATTTGCGCGGCACCATCCGCATCGAAATGGGTTAGACCGCTCATGCTTGCGCCTCTTGCTTTTGAAGGAGAGCAGCAGTGGCTTTGGCCACATCGTCTTGGCGCATCAAAGCCTCGCCAATCAGAAACGTCTGCGCGCCGCAATCGGACATGCGGGTCATGTCGTCATTGGTGAAGATGCCACTTTCGGTGACGATCACGCGTTCGTCCGGAATGTGCGGGGCGAGCGTTTCTGTGGTGGCCAGATCGGTGACAAAGCTGTGCAGGTCGCGGTTGTTCACGCCCATGAGGGGCGATTTCAACTCTAGTGCGCGGTCGAGTTCGGCGCGGTTGTGGGTTTCCAAGAGCACATCCATGCCCATTTCAAAGGCGGCGGCTTCAAGTTCTTGGGCTTGGCCGTCCGATACGCTGGCCATGATGATGAGGATGCAATCGGCGCCAATCGCGCGGGCCTCTGCCACTTGATAGACGTCATATATGAAGTCTTTGCGCAAGGCTGGCAATTCGCAGGCGGCGCGCGCGGCGATTAAGAAATCTTCGTGTCCTTGAAAGCTGGGGGCGTCGGTCAGAACCGAAAGACAGGCCGCACCGCCTGTTGCATAGGCTTCGGCGAGTTTGGGGGGATTGAAATCAGCGCGGATCAGACCTTTTGACGGGCTCGCTTTTTTGATTTCGGCAATCAAAGCGTAGTCGCCCGCCTTGATTTTGGCGCGGATCGCTTTTTCGAACCCACGTGCGGGGCCGTAGGCAAGCGCGTCGTCTTCAAGGGATTTATAGGACCGCGCGCGTTTGCGGGCGGCGATTTCATCGAGCTTATAGGCTTTGATTTTTTCCAGAATGGTCGCGGTCATGGGTTAAGCTTTCGTGGCGGCGACATACGCCTGAAGTTTGGCCTTGGCCGCACCGCTGTCAATCGCGGACGTTGCTTGTTCCGCGCCTGATTTCAGATCGCTAGCCTTGCCTGCAATGACCAAAGCGGCGGCCGTGTTCAGGACCACCGCACTGCGATAAGCCGACGGCGTGCCATCAAGCAATGCGTGGAACGCAGCGGCGTTTTCAGCCGGGGTGCCGCCCAAGATTTCGTCGAACGGATGGGGGGCAAGCCCTGCGTCTTCGGGGTGGATGGTGGTGGTGGTTACTTTGCCGTGATCGGCAATCGCGACTTTGGTTTCGCCCGTGATGGTGATTTCGTCGGTCCCGTCCGAGCCATGCACAAGCCAGGCCATCTCGCTGCCCAAAGCGGCCAGAGTTTCGGCCATCGGTTTGATGAGATCGGGCGAAAACGCACCAGTGAGTTGGCGCTTGACGCCCGCCGGGTTCGTGAGCGGGCCAAGGATGTTGAAAATCGTGCGCGTGCCGAGGTCTTGGCGCACGGGCATAACGTGGCGCATGGCCGGGTGATGCATCGGGGCCATCATGAAGGCGATGCCCGCTTTGGTCAGAACGGCTTCGACTTTGTCGGCCTCTAGCATGACCTCTGCGCCCATTTGACTAAGCGCATCAGACGCGCCGGACTTTGAGCTAAGATTGCGGTTGCCGTGTTTGGCCACGGTGACGCCCGCGCCTGCGGCGACAAAGGCGGTGGCGGTGGAAATATTCAGCGTGTTTTTGCCATCCCCGCCCGTGCCCACGATGTCCATCGCGTCTTTGGGCGCGTTTACGGCATGGCATTTGGCGCGCATCACAGCGGCGGCGGCGGCAAATTCGTCAACGGTTTCGCCGCGTGTGCGCAGGGCCATCAAAAATCCGGCGATCTGAGCCGGGCTTGCACTGCCTTGCATGATGACATCAAACGCGGCTTCGGCTTCGGCCCGCGTTAAGGGGGTGTCAGCGGCTTTAGCAATGAACGGTTTTAGGTCGGTATCGCTCATGTGGCCCCCGCAAAGTTTAAGAAGTTTTTAATCAGTTGATGACCATGTTCCGAGGCAATTGATTCCGGATGAAACTGCACGCCGTGGATCGGCAGGGTTTTGTGGCTTAGGCCCATGATGGTGCCGTCGTCGACCTCTGCTGTAATTTCTAGGCAATCGGGCAGCGTGTCCCGGTCAACTGTCAGCGAATGATAGCGCGTGGCTTGCAAGGGGCTTGGCACATTGGCGAAAATACCGCCCCCTTGATGGGTCACTGTGCCCATTTTGCCATGCATGATTTCGCCGCTCGGCACGACATTGCCGCCAAAGCTTTGCCCGATTGTTTGATGGCCCAAACAAACGCCCATCAAGGGGGTTTTGTTTGCGGCGGCGGCTTTTGTCAGCTCAAGGCAAATGCCCGCGCGGTCAGGATCACAAGGGCCGGGACTAAGCATAATGGCGTCACAACCTGTCGCAAAAGCGCCGGGCACATCTATTTCGTCGTTGCGACGCACCAAGACCTCTTGGCCCAGATCACCCAAGTAGTGAAAAAGGTTGTAAGTGAAGCTATCGTAGTTATCGATCAAAAGCAGCATTAGGTCCCTTTTGGCGCCAATCTTGGGTTGCACAGTTTTTTAGTGGTATTTCAGACGCTAAAAGATATAAATGCGCTGTGCGGAAAAAGGGGTCAACCCTATCTTGAGCCGAGAAAAAAATAATCGTGGCCGCGTTGATCGCGCGAATTGGGTTCTAACATGAGCGGTATTCGGAGTTTCCTTTCAGGTTTGGTGGTCGGCGGCTTGTTTTGTGCGGCCATCGCATTGGTGATTGCTTTGTTCAATCCGCCGGTTGGATTGTCGCAAGCCACATCGCCCGCTCCGACAGCAGAGGTTGTGCCAGAAAATGCGGTGGCGCCTGAGCCGGTTTTGAAGCCGATTGAGCCGTTGGAAATGGCTGATCCGTTAATCCCAAATGTTGATGACACGATTTCCGACCAATCAAATCAAGTGGACGCACAAGAGACAACGACCGCAATGTCTGGCGCGTCATCTGGCTTGCCGGTGATAGAGGCACCGCAAGTTGAGGCATCCGATGCGCCACGCCAACCTGTTGCGGCGACCGAGCAATTGCCAGAACTTGAAACCACAAGCCCGAACCCGGTGACCACTGCGCGCGGGCCAGCGGTTGCACAGGCGCCAACGGGTCGAGAGGCGGATTCGCAGCCGCAAAAGCCGGGGACTGATTTGGACGCGCGCCAGATTGACGATGAAGCGCCGGGCATAAATCAACCCATTATTGAGGTGGCGCCCAGCCCGAATGTTGTGGTTGCCTCTAACCCGGTGGCCAATACACAAACCGAAACGCCAAGCCAGCCCGCAACGACAGTATCGCAAGCGAGCGCTGCAGATCCGACGGCGCCAGAAGCGGTGCCAAACACATCTGAAGATAGTCAAGTCAGCGCCACTGCCGCGCCCGGCGCGATTGAAACGGAAGCCCAAGAAGCCCCGGTCGAGACACAAACTCAAGAAGCTGTGCCGCCGACGCCTGTTCAAAGCGGGCCGGCGTTTGACGCCTTTGCCGTTGATGTGCCGCTTGATCGCTCAAAACCCTTTTTGGCGATCGTTTTGATGGATGCAGGGGCAGATGGTATTGCGCAAAACGAGCTCTTGGGCATCGATGTCCCGGTGACCTTTGCGGTCGATCCAAGCACAAGCGATGCAAGACGTTCAGAGGCTGCGTTTCGCGATGGCGGGTTTGAGGTTGTTGCCATTGTGCCAGATCGTGGTGATTTGGTTCTAAATCAACGAACCCCTTTGGATCGTGTGGCACCGATCTTGCAAACATATTTCGAGAATGTGCCGGGGGCCGTGGCGGTGATTGATCGCCCGCTTGGGGATTTCTATCGAAATATTCGCGTGGTGAACATTGTCACGCAGAATTTGAACCGCACCGGGCATGGTATGTTGATCCACGAGCGGTTTGGGATAAATGCAGCGATTGGATCGGCAGTCGCAAAGCGGGTTCCCGTTGCCGCGGTGAAGCGGGTCATTGATACGAACCGATCAGAGGCGGCGATTAGAGCGTCGCTTGATCGCGCGGTTTTAGAGGCCAGTAAGACGGGCTCTGCGATTGTGTTTGGCCGCACCTACCCGGAAACGGTCAACACTCTGGTTACCTGGTTGGTGAGCAACACAGCGCGTTCGATCACCATTGCGCCACTTACAGCGGCAGTTAGTCGTTAAAGCTCAACGCGCTCCCAACAGCCTTAGCTAGTTGAGGCCTAGAAGCTTTGCGCAGCTTGAATTTCAAGTTCCGGGTTGGCGGCCAGAGCTTGCCATTCATCGTCCTGCTGCTGTTCGTTATCATCCAAGTTGAATGTTGCGATCAAGGTGGACAGACGTTTGGATTCAGAGGACAGGCTGCGCGCTGTGGTTGAACTTTGATCCGCCATTTGTGCGTTCTTTTGTGTTGTGGCGTCGATTTCCCCAACAATGCTGGACATCGTGGAAACACGATCCGTCTGCAGTTGGGAGGCGGAGGAAA
>CAZBBZ010000235.1:0-5014 GCA_964489925.1 uncultured Rhodobacterales bacterium | reverse complement strand
GGGTCGATGACCGCGTGTAACTTGTGCAGGCTGTCACTCTGGCCGGAATTCAAGTTCGCACTCACTTTATTGACGGCTTTTTGAAAACGCGACCAGCTCGGTCAAGCCAGACATGAGTTCTGTAAGGGCCGCTTCATAGCGCTCGCTCGAAAGACGACCGTCATCGTCAAATTCGTTAAAGGCACCTGCCACCGCAACAGCTGGACCCGGCACCAAAAGCGGGCGCAAAGGCGCAAGGCCCAGTTGCAAATTTTGCTGCGCAAGAGCCCCGCCACCCCGCCCAGCAGCCGCAGACATAATCGCGGTTGGCTTCCACAAGAACGCGCCGGGTTTGATGCGCGACACCCAGTCCAATGCGTTTTTCAGCACGCCGGGAATTTGGCCGTTATATTCCGGGGTCGCAATCACCACCGCATCTGCCGCAACGATTGCGTCATAAAGCTTTTGCGCGGCGGCAGGTTGGCCATTCGCGGCCTCTTCATCGCCGTTATAAAGTGGCATAGTCAGGTCGGCGGTCGTAAATTCGCCAGGGCTTAGCAATCGCGCGGCTTCGCGCATAAGTTTGGTGTTGAAAGACCCTTCGCGCGAAGACCCAGAAATGCCCAAAAGCTTTATGTCCGTCATATTCGTGTTCCCGATTGGCGTTAGATTTGATTGATAAAGGCAGCAGTTGGTCGGCGCTCTCTTTTGCGTTGCAATTCAAAGAGGCCCATTTTGGTCCAACCCACTAGGGATGTTTCTATGCCATCTATGGCAAAGGCGCGTTTTATGGCAGTTTCCAGATCACGGCGGTTCTTTTGCGGAAACGGTGCGAAATCCACGAGAATTTGCCCGCCTAAGCCCAAAAGCCGCAACTGGCGCGGCAGGTCGCTTGCGGCGGCCAAGTTCGCTTTCAATCCCGCAGCCGGTGAAAAATCGCCTTTTGTATTTACATCCACTGCAACCAAAGCGCGGGTCGGCTCCACGAACATGGAACCGCTGCCCGGTAAGTCCCGTTCTGGTGATTTCAGCGCTTCCAGCGCGTCAAGCACGCCTGCATGTTCAAAGGTTTGATCCATAAGATCAGGACGCGGAAGCGCCCATTCACGATGCGCGATGGCCGCCGCATCAACACGATCACAGCGTCCCATGGTTTGAGCCGCCAGAGCTGATGCACAATAAGCGCGGCGGTTGGTTAGAGTTTGAAAATCCGCGTCTATGTCATCGGGCTGGGCGGCTAGTGCGGCCTCGCGGATGATCAGCCCTGCTTCATCCAGCTCCCAATCAGAGGCGAAATCCAAAAGATTAGCACGCGCCTGTTCGTCCCGAATTTTACGTGACAAATTCACACCTTCGCGCCCCGGCGTCAGGATCAAATAACGTTCTTTATAGAGGACACGCGCGCTTAGGGTAGCGGCCTTGCCCGCTTCGGGAAGGCTGACCACTTGGGCAAGCAGCATATCGCCCGATTGCAAATCTTTGGCATCTTTCAAAAACCCGGACGCGCCATTTCCGATCTCGCAAAACGCCGCCGCTTTGCCAGTTTTACGAGTGACTTTGACCACGTAAATGTCACCGGGCGACGGATCGTCTGGCGCTCCATCAATCAGCAAATCTTCCAAACGGCCATCTACCATCAAGGCCGCGGCACCGGGATGAATGGCAATCACGCGCCCCTTCATGGCGCATCCAGTGGCACAGGGAGCCCGGCCGCCTGTAACAAGGTGTAGGTTTCCGATAGCGGCAAGCCCATCACAGCGGAATGTGCGCCGGAAATCCACGGGATGAAAGCGCCACCGCGTCCTTGGATGGTATAACCGCCCGCTTTGCCTTGCCATTCACCTGAGCGGATGTAGGCAGAAATTTCATCATCAGATAGCGGTTTCATTTTCACGTTTGTAACCACATCACGGACCCAAACTTGATCGCCGCGCCCAACGGCCACAGCTGTGATGACCCGGTGACGACGACCGGAAAGAAGGTGCAAAAACTTAGCCGCCTCAGCTTCGTTTTCGGGCTTGCCCAAGATGCGCCGGCCCAGCGCGACGGTTGTATCAGCACAAAGAGCGACATCTGCCGCGTCGTGCACAACAGCGGCGAGCTTTTCTTGCGTAACCCGTTTGCAATAGGGGCGTGGCAACTCGCCCTTCAGGGGCGTTTCATCAATATCAGGCGGGCGCACATCGTGCGGCGTGATGCCCAACACGGCAAGCAACTCAAGGCGTCGCGGAGAGCCAGAGCCAAGGATCAGGCGAGGTTCATCATGGTTCGTCATGACAAACGGCATGATCCAACTGCCGCGTGAGGTCAAGACCGCGCAGCGTCATTTGGTGCCGCGTCATTTGGTCATGATGGGACGTAGCGCTAACGCGCCCGCCCCTTCCTGACAAATTCACTTGAAGCGATAGTTGATCCGACCCTTGGTCAAATCATAGGGCGTCATTTCGACCTGTACTTTATCGCCTGCAAGCACGCGGATGCGGTTTTTGCGCATTTTGCCTGCTGTGTGGGCGATGATTGTATGGCCGTTTTCGAGCTCTACCCTGAATGTCGCATTGGGCAGAAGCTCCTTAACGACACCGGGAAATTCTAAAAGCTCTTCCTTGGCCATGCGGTCTCCTAAACTGGTTTATGCCGCTCAGATTGGCGGCTAGCTGGTAAATGGTGTGTCTAGACACAAAAATCAAGGGATATAAGGGGTTTAATCCAACAATTCGGCCAAGACACCCGGCAAATCGCGAAAGTGCGAGATTGTCGCGGCGGGATCAAAATCGCGAACTGCCTCGCCATCTGGTCCAAATGTCACAAGGATCACAGGCACGTCAGCCGCCTTGCCCGTGTTGGCATCTGTAATCGTATCCCCGATCAAAGCCGCGCGGTTGCGATCCCCGCCAACCCGATCAATCGTTTCCCAGAGCGGTTCAGGGTGCGGTTTGCGCAGCGGCAGCGTATCCGCACCGATCAAAGCGCCAAAGCGATCCCTGATGTTCAGCTTTTCCAAAAGCGTTTGCGCCAGCCCTTCGGGTTTATTGGTACAAACCCCCAAAGCGTAGCCGTCAGTGGCCAAAGCATCCAAGGTTTCCGTCACCCCGTCATAAAGCTTGGTATGCCGATCAATGTTGTCTGCATAAGATTGCAACAACAACGGATAACGCGCTGCAATGTCATCCTCGCTGAATGTGATCCCAAGAACTTCGGCCCCTTTCAGCAGCATCGCCCGCCCCCCTGCAAAGGCGATATTGGCGTGTTGCTCGTGATTTAGCGGCGCAGAGTGGCCGTCTGCAATGAAACAGGCATTGCCCGCTGCCAACAGGTCTTTGCTGGTATCAGCGAGCGTTCCATCAAGATCAAAAATCGCTGTACGCATGGTTTTGTCCCATTTTTGTGTATTAGCTGCCTATGCGCGCGCAAAGCAGTTGTAAATTGCCTTTGCGTTGCCATGAACGACTGTTATCAGGCGGCCAAGAAATTTAGGAGTTTGTTACATGAGCGCTGCGTTAATCATCCTTGCCGCTGGCAAGGGAAGCCGCATGAAGTCGGATTTGCCAAAAGTGCTGCACCCCATTGGGCAGGCCCCAATGTTGCATCATGCGATGCGTGCGGGCGCTGGCGTGGAACCGGACCGGGTAATCGTGGTTGCGGGGCATGGATCTGAATTGGTGGAAGCGGCTGCCAAAGATTTTATGTCAGACGCCCAGATCGTGCTGCAAAAAGAGCAGAACGGGACAGCCCATGCAGCACAAATGGCGCAACCTGCTTTGGACGGTTTTGACGGCGATGCGGTTGTGTTGTTTGGTGACACGCCGTTCATTTCCGAAGATACGCTGCGCGCGGTATTTGAATGCCGCAAAGGTGGTGCTGATGTTGTGGTCTTGGGCTTTCACGCGGCGGAACCGGGCGGCTACGGTCGTCTGATCTGCGAGGGCGACAGTGTTGAAAAGATTGTTGAAGCTAAGGATGCAAACGCGGATGAGTTGGCGGTTGATCTGTGTAACTCAGGTATCATGGCGGCAAAGGCGTCCTTGCTGTTTGATCTGATCGAAGAAGTGAAGCCCAACAACGCGCAAGGAGAATACTACCTGACGGACATCGTTGGGCTGGCGCGGGCAAAGGGCTTGTCTACGGGTCTTGTGACTTGTGATGAATCCGAAACGCTTGGCATCAATTCACGCGCGCAATTGGCCGAAGCCGAAGAACTGTTTCAGAACGCGTCGCGTGCGGCGGCGATTGAAAATGGCGTGATTATGCGCGCGCCGAACACGGTCTATTTTGCCTTTGATACGGCGATTGGGCGCGATGCGGTGATTGGGCCAAATGTCGTGTTTTCGCTTGGGGTCACTGTTGAAAGTGGCGCACGCGTGCGGGCGTTTTCCCACCTAGAAGACGCGCATGTTGGCGCGGATGCGGTTGTCGGCCCCTATGCACGCTTGCGTCCCGGGGCCGAGATTGGCGCAAAAGCCAAAATCGGCAATTTCGTCGAAATCAAAGGTGCCACCATCCAAGAGGGCGCGAAGGTTAATCATCTATCCTATGTGGGCAACGCGGTGGTCGGCAAAGGCGCAAACGTGGGAGCAGGTGTTGTGACTTGCAACTATGACGGCGTGTTCAAACACCAGACCAATATCGGCGAGGATGTTTTTGTCGGCACCAATGCGACCTTGGTGGCGCCCTTGAATATCGAGGACGGCGCATTTGTGGCTGCAGGTTCTGTTGTGACGAACGACGTGCCGGCAGGTGACATGGCTTTTGGTCGCGCCAAGCAGGACAACAAGGCGGGCTATGGGGCGCGATTGATGTCATTGCTGCGCGATTTGAAAGCTGCTGGCAAACGTCCGTGAACGCGGCGCTTGCGCAGCTAAGCTCACTTGGCGAGCCGCAAAAGGCGGCTGAAATGGCCGCCTATCACAAGGCCGAGCGGCGGTATTTGGGCGTTAGCAATCCCGTCGTCATTGATCTTGTCAAAGAGTGGCGGGCGGAAATGTCGCTGGATCAACGCTTGGCCGCTGCCAATGCGCTTTGGGATAGCAATATTCAC
>CAZBBZ010000234.1:0-5020 GCA_964489925.1 uncultured Rhodobacterales bacterium | reverse complement strand
GCGATTACTGTTTGAACCCCAAAACCAATCTTTGCCAAAAGATCCGCTCGACCCAAGGGGCAGGGCTGTTGCCAGATGGCTCGACCCGGTTTTCCATGCTCGATGGCACGCCAATTCATCACTACATGGGCTGCTCGACCTTCGCGAACCACACGGTTGTTCCGGAAATCGCTCTGGCCAAAGTGCGCAAGGACGCGCCTTTTGACAAGATTTGCTACATCGGTTGCGGTGTGACCACGGGCATTGGCGCTGTTATCAATACGGCCAAGGTCGAAATCGGCTCGCGCGGTATTGTGTTTGGTCTTGGTGGCATTGGTCTGAACGTGATCCAAGGGCTGCGCCTTGCCGGTGCGGATCAAATTGTTGGTGTCGATTTGAACCCCAGCAAGGTTGAGATGGCCACAAAGTTCGGCATGACAGATTTTGTGAACCCGAAGGATGTTGACGGCGATCTGGTTGCCCATCTGGTTGAGCTGACAGGTGGCGGCGCTGATTACACGTTTGATGCGACTGGCAACGTCGGTGTGATGCGCACAGCGCTTGAAGCGGCGCATAAAGGCTGGGGCGAAAGCATCATCATCGGTGTGGCTCCTGCCGGCGCGGAGATTTCGACGCGTCCCTTCCAGCTGGTCACAGGGCGCAGTTGGCGTGGTACGGCCTTTGGCGGGGCGTCAGGACGTACCGATGTGCCAAAGATCGTGGATTGGTACATGGACGGCAAGATCGAGATTGATCCGATGATTACGCACAAGCTGACGCTGGACGAAATCAACCACGGATTTGATTTGATGCATGAAGGCAAATCAATCCGCGCGGTTGTTGAGTTCTAAGCCCGCTTTCTAAGCAAGTTAAGACTTTCAGAAGTCCCGGTGGTGCAGGTTCAAAGCCGAATTTGCTCTGCCGGGGCTTCTTTGCGTTTTGGGGGTGCGACGGGTTGTCAAAGGAACGCAAAAAATATTGATCCAAGGCTCGACCCGATGCGTAACAAGGCTATGTTACACACAGAAGAAATGATTGCGGTGCGTCCGGTGCGGGTTTCGAAGGTTGCGGCCAAGCGGACCCTTCGGGCGACACCGCCAAGGAGTAGCGTGAGTTCTAAGCCAAGCAGTGGCCCTTCGGCACAGACCGTTTGGATGCTGGCGGTGCGCGATCAACGGGATCGTGCGGCGTTCGCACAGCTGTTTGACTATTTCGCGCCCAAAGTGAAGGGCGTGATTATGCGCACAGGTGTCTCAGGGGCCGTGGCCGAAGATGTGGTGCAGGATGTGATGCTGACGGTTTGGCAAAAAGCGCATCAGTTCGACCCGCACCGCGCGCAAGTGTCCGGCTGGATTTATCAGATCGCGCGCAATCGTCATATCGACGTGATCCGCAAAGAGCGCCGCCCCATCCCCGAAGAATTAAAGCATGATGACAGCGTGGAAGATGACGCGTCACAAATTTTGGCGATGGAACAAGAAACAACACGTTTGACAGCTGCCCTTGCCACACTAACTGCTGAACAGCGCGCCGTGGTCGAAAAGGCTTATTTGGGCGAGCTAAGTCACAATGAAATTCAAGCGGAAACAGGGTTGCCGCTTGGCACGATCAAGTCACGAATTCGTCTGGGCCTAGAACGGCTTAGGCATGAGCTTAAAGGGTCGAAGACCAAATGACCAAGATTTCTCATCATATCTCAGAGCCGCTATTGCTGGCCTATGCCTCTGGTGCTTTGGCGCATCCGTTTTCTTTGGTTGTGGCCACACATATTTCGATGTGTGACGAATGCCGCGCGCGCTTGGGCGCACATCAAGCCGCAGGGGGCGCGGTCATGGAAAGTGGCGATGGCGCCGCATTGACGGGCGATTTGAAATCCCGCGTGATGGCGGCAATTGAAGATGCGCCCGAACTTGCACCTGCACCCCAAGCGGAGGGAATTTACCCAAGTCCCGTTGTGGAGGCGCTTAATGGCAAGCCGCCAAAATGGCGCTCAATCGGGCTTGGCAATAAGCAAGCGATCATCAACGCGGGTCCCGAAGGATCGGTGCGGTTGCTCAAAATTGCCGCCGGGCAAGCGATGCCGGATCATGGGCATAACGGCATGGAAATGACGCTTGTTTTGCAAGGTGCGTTTGCAGATGAAACCGGGCGTTTTGGCGTTGGGGATGTGGAGATTGCCGACAGCGATTTGGTGCATACTCCTGTTGCGCAAGCTGGGGAGGACTGCATTTGTTTGGCGGCCTCTGATGCCTCATTGCGGTTCCGGGCGTTCCTGCCCAATGTGTTGCAGCCGCTGTTCCGCATTTAACAATTCGCCCACGAAAGCAGGTTCTTCGAAACTTCTTGCGCTAGAGCGCTTTATTTCGAACACTTTACCTAAGGGAAACGATTCTCTTTATTAGGGGTGTTCAATGTTTTTTAGGATATTTTCAGCGGCCTTTTTGGTCGTGGTTTTCGCAGTAAGTCCATTGGTTTCAGGCGCGCAAGAACGGCAAGACGTCATCCTTGTTTTGGATGGCTCTGGCTCTATGTGGGGTCAGATTGACGGTGTCACCAAGATCGAAATTGCGCGTGATGCGGTTGCAACGATGGTTCAAGATTGGGATGAAAACACCAACCTTGGCCTGATTGCTTATGGGCATCGCGAAAAGGGCAACTGCAAGGATATTGAAACGATCCTGCCAGTTGGTGCGGTTCAGCCAGGGGTATTTAGCAAAGCTGTGAACGCGATCAATCCGCGTGGAAAAACCCCGCTTTCGGACGCGGTGCGTCAAGCAGCCGATACCATGAAATATACCGAAAACAAGGCGACGGTAATTCTGGTCAGCGACGGGATCGAGACTTGTAACGCTGATCCTTGCGCCCTGGCCACCGAGCTAGAGTTAAATGGCGTTGATTTTACCGCCCATGTGATCGGCTTTGGGTTGGGCGAGGGCGATCAACAACAGCTGTCGTGTTTGGCAGAAAACACCGGCGGCCAGTTTATCGCGGCAAGCAATGCCAGCGAGCTTGATCTGGCTATTGAACAAGCGGTGGAGGTGGTGACAACGGTTGTTACTGCCAAAGAAAAGCAACCAACTGGGATCAACGCAACCTTAGTGGCGTGTGATACCTGCGACCCATTGGATGAGCGGTTGATGATTAGGGTTTATCCGATTGATGCGGATGTTTCCAAGACCGGTAATTCGGTTGCTGCCACGGTGAAGAACCAACAGTTCTTGGAACTTCCTGCGGGGGATTATCGGGTCGTTGGGCAATGGGGCAAAGCTGACGCGATTGCCCAAGCCATGGTTGTGGCCGATGAAACATCTGAGGTGCGGCTGAACTTGAACGCGGGTGTGATGGCATTGACGTCGGCCATGAGCGAAGAAGACGCCTTGATTGATGGGCGTATTTCTTATCTCGTATACAACCCGCGCAAAGACCTAAACGGGGATCGCAAACGGCTAGATGCAAAGTATAAACCCAAAAGCCTGTTCCCTATGCCTGCTGGCGAATACTATGTGACGGCGACGTTCGGGGATGCCTTTGGCGAAGCGAATTTGGCTGTAGCGCCGGGTGAAGTGACTGAACATCAGTTCAACTTTGGGGCGGGACAGCTGAAGCTAGTTGCCATCCCAACAGCAGGTGCGGCGCCGCTCACCAAAGACTTGCGCATTCGCATTATGGACCCGAAGCGGTCGCTGACGGGCGAGCGGAAGGTCATCACGACAAGTTATAAGATAAGCGAAGTGTTCAAACTGCCTGCTGGAACATACGACGTAGAGCTGCGGCACGGGTCCGCATTTGTTGAAAAACAAATCGATATCGCGTCTGGCCAAGAGCTTGTTGAAACCATTGATATGAACGTGGGCTATGTGCGTCCCAGAGCTTTGCCCGCCGCAGATGCTGCGGCGATTGAGAAAGACGTCGCTTTTGAAATATTGTCGCTAGAGAAAAACTTGCAAGGCGAACGCGAACGCATCGAGGTGCAATATAAGGCCGACACCACGTTTCGCCTGCCAGCTGGAAAATATCTATTGAACGCGCGCCATGGGCCTGCGTCTGCCTTGCAAGAAATAGAAGTGTTTGCAGGCTCGCTGCTGGAAACGGATGTGGTGACGAATTCAGCCATTTTGCAGGTTACCGCAAAGGCCGCGCCTGGATTAACGCTACAGAAATTGGACTGGGCTTTGAAAAATGCCGATCAGTCAGAAACCTATGGCTATGACAGCGGCGAAACCGTGCAGTTCATTTCGACCAGTGGTCAGGTGACCTTGCGACTTAGGACGGGTGATAACGAATATTTCTACACGGTGGATGTGATTGCTGGGCAGTTGAACGAGTTAGTTGTTAATATCGAATAGGACGCTCTGTGTTTGGTCACTCGATATCGGCCATCACTGCGTCATCCGCGAGCTTAACGGGATATGTGCGCAAGTTTTCGCAAGCGGGAAAGCGTCGCGCTTCGCCGGTGCGATAGTCAAAGCGGCCCGAATGTAGCGGGCATTCAATAAACTCACCGTTGATTTGGCCATCCGCGAGATGCGCGTCTTCGTGGGTGCAAAGCCCATCGGTGCAAAAGAGATCGCCCTCAGGTGAGCAGATCAGCACAAAGGTACGATCCCCGTGATCAAAACGCAGCGCGATCCCCAGCTTTAGCGCGCTCAGCTCGCAAGCCTTTACCCAATTTGCCAAAATCATGCCCCTAAGTTTTATAAGTGCATAGGGTTTGCCTGCCTGCGGCTTTTGGGTCAATGTTTACCCGTGCAAGAACGGAGCATTTATCGCTATGTCCGCCCCCAAAGCCAATCCTCGCATAGCCGTGGTCGGTGCCGGTCTTATTGGTGCCAAGCATATTGATGTGGCGGCCAGCCAAGGCGCCTTGGGCGCCATCATTGACCCGTCACCGGGCGCAAGCATCTTGGCGCAAGAAAAGGGCGTGCCTTTCTACGCGGATCTGGATGTGGCCTTGGATCGCGGGGACATTGACGGGGCGATTTTGGCCACGCCCAACCAGATGCATAGCCAGCAAGCCTTGGCCTGTATTGCACGGGGCATC
>CAZBBZ010000233.1:0-5046 GCA_964489925.1 uncultured Rhodobacterales bacterium | reverse complement strand
TACATTTCTTCCAGCCCGTCTTTATCGGTGCCATAGGTGTCAGCCCGCTGATCAAGCCATTCGCCCTCCCAGATCTTTGAGCCCTTGAGCACCGCGTCAGGGTTGACCACATTGACGCGAATGCCTTTGGGCGCGCCTTCCAGTGCCAAACACCGCGCGAGGTGAATCTCGGACGCTTTTGCTGTGCAATAGGCCGAGGCATTTGGCGATGCGGCGAGGCCATTTTTCGAGGCCACAAAAATCACTGCGCCGCCCATGTCTTGCGCATACATCGTCTTGAACGCCTCGCGGCTGACCAGAAAGTAACCTGTCGAGAGGATCGACATGTTCTTGTTCCAAAGATCAAGGCTCGTCTCTTCCACCGGGGCTGAACTGGCAATGCCTGCGTTCGAAACCAGAATGTCCACGCCGCCAAATTCTGATGCAATATCGCGAAAGGCGGCGGCAACAGCGGCCTCATTGGTGACGTCCATTGTCGCGGTGCGAACCACATCGCTGGAAAAGCGCCGGATGAGGTTGTTGGCGGTCTCTTGCAGAGCGGCCTCGTCGATATCTGCCAGCATTACGCAAGCCCCTTCGCGCAAATAGCGCGCGGCCGTGGCAGAACCGATGCCACCGGCGCCGCCCGTGACCAGCGCCACGCGACCCGCCAGCGATTTGGGGGCGGGCATGCGCTGCAGCTTGGCCTCTTCCAAAAGCCAATACTCGATATCAAAGGCTTCTTGCTCGGGCAGACCTTGATACGCGGACACGGCATCGGCTCCGCGCATCACGTTGATCGCATTGACATAGAACTCGCCCGAAATCCGCGCAGTCGCCTTATCTTTGGCGAATGTTATCATCCCCACGCCGGGGATCAGATAAACCACCGCGTTTGGATCGCGGATCGCCGGGCTGTCGTCATGCTTACAGCGGTTATAATAGGCCTCATAGCCCTCGCGGTAGGCTGCCACCGCGCTTTCAAGCCCGGCGATGGTTGCCTCGACATCCGGTTTGGCGGGGTTAAAATCGACCACCAAGGGGCAGATTTTTGTACGTAGAAAATGATCGGGACAGGATGTGCCCAAAGCGGCAAGGCGCGTCATGTCGCGGGCGTTCACAAACTCCAACACGGTATCGCTATCGGTGAAGTGCCCAACCATATGCTGTTTGCCCGAGACAAAGCCGCGGATGGCAGGCATCAGTTGTGCCGCCGCCGCGCGCCGCGCATCAGCTTCGAGGCTGTTGTGTATGGCCCCGCCAAAGCTTGGCTTGCCTTTGGTTTCGCTTTCGAACCAATCCATCGCCGTTTGGATCACCTCTAGAGTCAGTTCATAACAGGTTTTCGCGTCGTCATCCCAAGTAAACAGCCCGTGGCTTTCCAATACCACTCCCTTTGCGTCGGGGTTCTGTTCGCAAAATTCCGACAACCAAAGCCCCAACTCGTAGCCCGGTCGTTTCCATGGCAGCCAACCGATCCGGTCGCCAAAAATTTTCTGTGTCAATGCTTTGCTGTCCTTGGCGGCCGCAATTGCGATGATCGCGTCAGGATGCATGTGATCGACGTGTTTGGCTGGCACATAAGCATGAAGCGGCGTGTCAATGCTGGCAGCGCGGGGGTTGAGATTGAAGGTGCAGTGAGGAAGGTAGGCCACCATTTCGTCTTCAAATTCCAGCCCGCGATAAACGCCGCGCAGCGCGTTCAGCTTATCCATATAAAGCGTGGCGAACCCGTCCATCTTGATCGAGCCGACATCCCCGCCCGACCCCTTGACCCAGAGCACTTCAACCGTCTCGCTGGTCAATGGATCAGTTTCCATCACTTTTGCCGAGGTATTCCCGCCGCCGTAGTTGGTGATTCTCTTGTCAGAGCCCAAAAGGTTCGAACGATACAACAGCAGTTCAGGCCCGCTCATGGTGGCGGACATGGCGGTATCCCATTTGTTTTCAAGACGTTGCGGAACATCTGGCGTGCTCATTGTTCTCTCCCCTTGGGCGGTCTTGCACCGTATCATTTTCTTTCGACGCTTACCTTGCAGCACTTACAAGTCAATCAAAAACCGTCATTTTCAATCATATTTTATGTTTTGTGACACTTTGTGATGATTAATGATTGACATAATGTCGCGAGTCGCCTTTTCATAGCGCAGGTGAAGACGGGAGATAGAATGCACGAGAAGGACAGACATCGAATTATCCTGTCGGCAGTGCAGGATCGCGCGCTTGCGAGCGTGGTCGATCTTTGCGCCCTAACCGGCGCCTCGGAAGCGACGATCCGCCGCGATATCAACGGGCTTGATGCGCAAGGGCGGTTGCGAAGGGTGCGTGGCGGGGCAGAGGCGATTTCTGCACCGTCTTTTGTAGGCCTCGCAGGGCGCCCCTTTTCGGTTAATGAAACGATGAATATTGCGCAGAAGCAGGCGATTGCTTCAGCGGCGGTAGAGCTTTGCACGGATGGTGAGCCAATCATCATTAACGGCGGCACAACCACGTTTCAGATGGTGCATCCCCTGGCGACATTGCGCTGTCAGGTTTTTACAAACTCTTTCCCGATTGCCGAACATCTGCTCAAGAACAGCCGCAATACGGTGATGGTGTCAGGCGGCGTGCTTTACCGAGAACAGAACATCATCCTGTCGCCGTTTGACAATGATGTGACCCGAAATTTTTACGCCAAGCGCATGTTTATGGGCGCGGCGGGGATTGGTCCGTTGGGTTTGATGGAACAAGATCCGTTGCTTGTCCAAGCAGAGCAAAAGCTGATCGGGCAAGCCGATGAGCTGATCGTGCTGGTGGATAGCTCGAAGTTTGCGAACCGCTCCAGCTTGGTGCTTTGCCCGCTTGAGCGGATCGACACAATAATTACCGACGAAGGCATAGAAGATCGCGCAGCAGCAATGCTGGAAGCGGCAGATGTGACCTTGATCGTCGCGCCAATGAGTGCGGCACAAAAAGAAGGGGTGGCATCCTAGTCATCTTCACAAAAATCCACTTCAGGGAGGAAACCATGAGTGTATTAAAAAAACTAGTCGCAACGGCCGCAGTGGTCACCGCGATGATCACCACACCGGTCTACGCGCAGGACAATGTGCGCATCGCTCTGGTGGTCAAAGCGCTTGGCATCGGCTTTTTTGAAGCCGCCGCAAAGGGCGCAGAAGAAGCCGCAGGCGAGCTTGGCAATGTCGAGATCATTTACACTGGTCCCACCGACACCACGGCAGAAGGTCAGATTGAAGTGATCAACTCGTTGATCGCGCAAAACGTTGACGCGATTGCAATCTCGGCCAATGACACCGACGCGCTGGTGCCTGCGCTAAGCAAAGCCATGCAACGCGGTATCAAAGTGATTAGTTGGGACAGCGGCGTGGCGGCTGAGGGGCGCATGTTGCACCTTAATCCGTCGTCCAATGCGCTGATCGGTAACATGATCATCAAACTTGCCGCAGATCACCTGCCCGAAGGCGGGGAAGTTGCGGTTCTGTCTGCAACTTCAACTGCTACCAACCAGAATATCTGGATTGATGAGATGAAAAAAGTCATGGGCAACTATGACGGCATCAATGTCGTAACCACGGTTTATGGTGACGATTTGGCGGATAAATCCTACCGCGAGGCAACCGGCTTGATGCAGTCCTACCCCGATCTTGATGCGATCATTGCGCCGACATCTGTGGGCATCGTGGCGGCGGCTCAGGCGGTTGTTGATGCGGGCAAAGTGGGTCAGGTCAACGTGACAGGTCTTGGTCTGCCCTCTGAGATGGCTGGTGCCATTGAAAGCGGTGCATCCCAGTCCTTTGCAATCTGGAACCCGATTGATCTGGGCTATTCCGCGACGATGTTGGCCTATGAGCTGACCCAAGGTGCAGAAGCGGCACCCGGTGCTGCGATCCCGATGGGGCGCATGGGCAGCCTCACGCTTGACGACAACAACGAAGGTGCGATGGCTGATCCGTTTGTCTATGACGCCAGCAACATCGACGAGTTCAAATCGATCTTTTGATCTCGCTCAGATCTGCCCGGTGCGTCTTTGCGCATCGGGCGGGTTGATTGATCACTCAATTGAAAGCCAATCCGCAATGACCGAGCGCGCGATGCCCGTCGTATCAATGGATGCGATCACCAAGATTTTTCCTGGCGTGAAAGCCTTGGATGATGTTCGGCTCGATCTGTACCCGGGGCAAGTGACAGCTTTGGTTGGTGAGAATGGCGCGGGTAAATCGACAACGGTTAAAATCCTGACGGGCATTTACCAGCCAGATGGTGGCACGATCCGGATAGACGGAGACGCGGTGACCTTTGGGAATGCCAATGCCGCCGCAACCGTAGGCATCACCGCGATCCATCAAGAAACGGTGCTGTTTGATGAACTTTCTGTGGCCGAAAACATCTTCATAGGCCATGCGCCTCGCAATAAGTTTGGCTTGATCGACACCGCCGAAATGAAACGCAATGCAACCAAATTGCTAGCTGATATTGGCGCGCCCTTTGATCCCGGAACAAAGCTAAGTGAGCTGGGCATTGCCAACAAACATCTTGTGGCGATTGCCCGCGCCCTATCTGTGGATGCGCGCGTGGTAATCATGGACGAACCAACCGCCGCCCTATCGCACAAAGAAATTGAAGAGCTTTATGCGCTGGTCGAGACCTTGAAAACGCAGGGCAAGGCGATCCTATTTATCAGCCACAAGTTTGAAGAGATTTTTCGGATTGCCGATCGCTATACCGTCTTTCGCGACGGCGCTTTCGTGGACGACGGTTTGATCGCGGATATCGACCAGGACCAACTGGTCAAACTGATGGTTGGGCGCACGGTCGATCAGATATTCCCGCAGCGCCATGCAAGCACTGGCGAGGCCGTGCTCGAGGTGGCAGGGTATGCGCATCCAACGGAATTCGAAGATATCAACTTCACGCTGAAACGCGGGGAAATCTTAGGCTTTTACGGGCTTGTTGGCGCGGGCCGCTCGGAGTTTATGCAGGCCTTGTTCGGGATCACCAAACCAAGCATGGGCCAGTGCAAAATCAATGGGCAACTGACAACAATCAGCTCTACCGCCGATGCTGTGG
>CAZBBZ010000232.1:0-5054 GCA_964489925.1 uncultured Rhodobacterales bacterium | reverse complement strand
AGCGGATTGAGTGGACGGACGGTATTTTGGGCGATGTTTCCATTGATGCCGCGTCTGTGTCAGACCCGGTGCTGATCCGGGGGGATGGTCAGGTGCTTTATACTTTGGCCTCTGTGGTCGATGACACAGATATGGGCGTGACCCATGTGGTGCGCGGGTCGGACCATGTGACCAACACGGCGACCCAAGTGCAAATGATCGCCGCCTTGGGCAAGCCTGTGCCAAGCTTTGCGCATCATTCGCTATTGACCGGACCGCAAGGGGAGGCGTTGTCAAAACGTCTTGGCACGCTTGCTTTGCGTGATTTGCGCGAGGCGGGGGTAGAACCGATGGCCTTGCTGTCTCATATGGCGCGCATTGGATCGAGCAGCCCAGTTGAGGTGCGAATGACCATGAATGAGTTGGTCGAAGGCTTTGATTTAGGCGCCTTTGGCAATACGCCTACGAAATATGACGTGGCGGATGTGACCCCATTGACGGCGCGGCTATTGGGACAAATGTCCGCGAGCGATGTGGCAAATGATTTGGCCGCAGCTGGGGTGCCTGCTGATAAGGCAGAGGCGTTTTGGGCCGTGATCCATGACAATGTGGCCACTCGTCGGGACATTGCTATGTGGTGGGATGTTTGCACGAACGGGGCAACGCCCGACATCGCGGACGAGGATGCAGATTATGTCGCAACGGCGATGGCGCAAATTCCCGCGCGCCCTTGGGATGAAACCACATGGGGGGCTTGGACCGCTTCGTTGAAAGAAAGCACCGGGCGAAAAGGCAAAGGATTGTTCATGCCGTTGCGCAAAGCATTAAGCGGGAAAGCGCATGGACCCGACATGTCGAAATTTATGCCTTTCCTTGAGAAGATTTACACCTAAACTAAGTAATTGAAATAAGTTAACAATTTGGCAAGCATGACATGATTAAGTACATTTCGCGCCTAAATATGCACACACACAGCTTCTACAAAGATCCCGTAGAACATAACTTGGGTGCTGTAACGATGTATATGAATTCACGATTGATGATCCTTCTGGTTGCTTCTTGCGCGCTGTCTTTCGGCGTTGCTTTCTGGGCGTTCGCATCCGGTGCGGGCCTGTTGGTGGCATTCCTTGTGTATTCGTTTGGTGGTTCAGCTATGTTGATGGCGCTTTCAGCGATTTCTTATATGGCTTCGACGGACGAGGACGACAGCGAAGCGTCCCGTCTGGATGTTTTCCGCGCCAAAATGAATGCTGGTCAAGCAGAAGCAGACCTTCAAAAAGCGACCCTCGCTTTCGGCTAAGTCTTTCTACAATTTAGTTTTTTTGCCAACGGCGTGTCAGATAAACTGCACGTCGTTTTTGTTTGCCAAATCGTCAAACATATCTTTTTCATTATCTGAAAGGGAAACCGCACGCGGATACACGGGATTTTCGCGATCGCGCATCACCGGGGTTTGCCAACCCGCCGTTGTTTCAAAGAACGATTGCAAGGCGGATGTGCCAAAGACATCCAAGAATCCCTTCAAAACACAATCCAAATAAGATTGCGCAATCGGGCTTTCCGCTGATCCCGGTGTTTGTGACATGGATTGAAAGGTCATGATCTGCGCAAGTCCCGGCCCGTCATGCCGGATTGTGTCCAAATCTAGCGGGAAAAACCGATAGCCGACCTCGCGATTCTGCAAATCTTGCCAGCGTTCGGCGGGTACACGGGCGATTAAACCCGCAATTTCGACTTTTGGCGCGGGTTCAATTGTTAATACCGTCGCCATTTCAGAGGTGCTTTTTTGATAACTGCGCCAATCTCGTTGCCAACCACTTAAATGCGCAGGATAGGTTTCGGGATAACCGTGGGTATCCACGTTCACCAGCGAGCCGTATCCAAAGATCCAAACATCAGCAGTCATCAACGGCACCTTCACCAAATTCCACAAGTTTAGGAATTAGCGAAAAGCCGGGCAGGGCGCATCAAGAATTTTGGGCCAGTTAGGTCGTGGCGCCAAATACCTGTACTGCATAATAGCGATTATTCACTTTTGTGATCCCGACGCCCATTTCTTTGAGGCGGCCATCCAGCATGTTGCGCCGATGACTAGGGGATTCCATCCAGGCTTTGACGAACCAATGGGCGATTTCGACTTGGGTTCCGCGACGCTCTGCCCAGCCAATATTTTCCGCCAAACGATGATAGTCATAGCCTGTGCGATCCACCCTCTGGGGCAGGTTTGTACCCCCGACCGTATGGGAAAACTTGCGCGACCGCGCCAGCATCGCCGAATAATTCGTCGCCGCTCGCGCAAGCGCTTTATTGTAACGCAACTGCCCTTTGGAATAGGTTGTCCGGTATCCGTTCGTACCCGCGAAAATCGCGTCGAACATCTTGGGGTCGATTGTACTGGTTGAAGCACCCACCGGGAACGCAGGCAGGCTTATTGCACAGGCCAAGCCTGTGACGAACCGACGTCGGTCCATAAAACACCTCATACTCGTTACGCAATTCCCACGCTAAAAACAAAAACACGCGCGTGGGATCATACAGATCGTTCAAGCACTATGGCGCAGGACTGTGACCAAGGTTTGCCGGGGCCGTGGCCAGACCGTGATGCAACTGTCCCTTATTGCGACGCTTAACGCTAGTTGAGCCGCAAAGGTTGGCCTGCGCGAATGCGCGCCATCGTTTTTTCTACTGTGCTCAAACGCTGGGGCGATGCGGGGTGCGTGGATAAGAACCCACCACCGCCTGAAAAGCGACGAAAACTTTGAGCGCCGCGCAAAGCATCATAGCCCGCTTGATGGGCGATATATGTACCAATGACATCTGCTTGCAGCTCGTGATCTTTGGAATACACCCGCTGGCCCAGAAAACCGCCCAAGTTCGCGGCTTCTTCTACTTGCTGCGCGCTTCCTCCATTGGCGGAAATGATGGTCCCAAGGAGTGTCGCCCCAAGCTGCGTGTTGGTGCGCGATTTAACCAAATGGCTTGCAATCTGGTGGCCTGCTTCATGGCCAAGAATAAAGGCGATTTCATCCTCGTTCTGGATAGTGGCCAACATCGCTTGGTTGAACGCAATGATCGGGCGTCCATCTTGGCCGATGGTTTGATAAGCATTGGGACCACTTTTGTCAGAGGTATCCACACCGATCCGAAAATTGCAGTAGCGCGCTGGTTGATTGGGGTTTCTTTGCCGACACATTGACCTTGCAATCGGGTAAATATCCCCAGCAACCCGGTCAAAAGCGTTCATCGCTTGGCGCGCACCGGGGGGAATTTGGCCCGTATTGGTGCCAGAGGACGGGGTGGCCCCGCCAGTATTGGTCCCCGTATTGGTCCCCGTATTGATAGGCGTGTTAATCTGGGTCGGAATGACCTCGCATGCCGCTAGAAATCCGATCACTACCAATAGAGTTATGCGCATCATGTTACCGTTACTCCGTCAATGCGGCCAAAATCCGCGCCCAACTGCGCGTGCCGCCATGAAAACTCGCCAGATCATATTTTTCATTCGGGGAATGGATCGCGTCGTCATCTTGACCAAACCCAACCAGAAGGCTGGGAATTTTAAGGATATCTAAGAAATGTCCGACCACAGGGATCGACCCACCACAGCCTGCAAAAACCGCCTCATTGGGCCATTCATCGCTCAGGGCTTGGCGGGCTTTTTCAAATTCTGGCGCATCCATCGGCATCACCGTCGCAGGTGCGCCGTTTTTGGCGTGAAACGTCGCTTCGCAATCTGTTGGCAGGCGGTCGGTTACGAATGCGCGAAAGGCGGCTTGGATCGTGTCTGGGTCTTGGCCTGCGACAAGGCGAAAGCTAACCTTGGCCATCGCTTTGGACGGCAGAACGGTTTTGAAGCCTTCGCCTGTGTAACCCCCTGAAATCCCATTGATTTCCGCCGTGGGGCGGGACCAAATTTGTTCGAGTGCTGAAAACCCTTGCTCGCCTGCAGGCGTGTCCAAGCCAACAGCCCCAAGAAAGTCACCGCCGTCAAACCCCAGCCCATCCCATTGCGCTTTAATCTTTGGGTCGAGCGCTTTAACGCCGTCATAAAACCCCGGCAGGGTCACGCGCCCTGTGTCGTCATGCAAATCGCCCAAAATCGCTGTTAGAACACGGATCGGGTTCATCGCAGGGCCGCCGTACATGCCGGAATGCAAATCGAGAGAAGGCCCGGTGATCGTCACTTCTTCCCCGACCATACCACGCAGCATGGTTGAAATCGCAGGGGTTTTGCGATCCCACATTCCGGTATCGCACACCAGCGCAAGATCGGCCGACAGTTCAGCTTTGTTTTCTTTTAGGAAAGGGATCAAGGATGGCGAGCCGCTTTCTTCTTCGCCTTCAAAGAACAGAGTGATTTTGCAAGGCAGGGCGCTGTTGACCGCGACCCACGCGCGGCAAGCTTCAACAAATGTCATCAACTGACCTTTGTCGTCGGACGACCCACGGGCGCGGATCACCTTGGCGCCATTTTGATCTTCGATTGCAGGATCAAACGGCGCGCGGTCCCAAAGGTCCAGCGGATCAACCGGTTGCACGTCGTAATGACCGTAAAAAAGCAGATGCGGCGCGTCTTTGCCTGCAGGTCCGTCATAATGCGCCACGACCATTGGATGACCCGGCGTATCCCGGCGCGAGGCGTCAAAACCAATACTCGCAAGATCGCTCACCAGCCAATCAGCGGCTGCTTTGCAGTCGTCTTTGTAAGCACTGTCGGTCGATATGCTTTCAATGCGCAAAAGGTCGAAAAGACGCTCCAAGGCTGCGGGCTGGTTGTCGTCAATGGTTGAAAGAACTTGGTCGAGCGTGCTCATCTGCGGGGTGCCTTTTGTCGGTTTTCAGACAAGATAGCATGGGCAAGAGCGGCGTCTAGGGAAATAGAAAAGCGCGCCCAAATCGTGAAACGCGAAGGCCTGCCTGATTTGAAAAATCCCGGATCAAATCCGGAATTGTTGGACCACTTTATGAATGTCCGATCCAACCGCCGCCAAAGACACGGGTGCTATCGGGGTCGTAAAATACGCAAGCCTGTCCAGGGGCGACGCCTTCTTCGGCGACGGCCAATTCAACCTCGG
>CAZBBZ010000231.1:0-5054 GCA_964489925.1 uncultured Rhodobacterales bacterium | reverse complement strand
TTTTTTTGTTTCGGTCAAAAGCCGCTTAGATCAGTATCGACAGGATCAACGGTAAACTTAGAACTGACAAGGCAGTGGATGCGACCACAAGCCCCGCAACTTTTTCAGAATGGGCGCCGTGGGCTTCGGCAATTAGGTAGGATGTCACCGCCACGGGGGTCGTCATCTGCAAGACTAGAACAGCAAATTCGATGTCTGTAAGCGCGAACCAACTGGCGACTGCCCAAGATAATCCAAAACAGATCATCAGTTTTACAATGGCAAGCGCGGCTGCTTGGCCAAAACCAACAGGGCGCAACCGACCTACAGCAACGCCAAGCGTCATTAACATCATTGGTATCGCCATCTGACCAATCAGGTTTAACGTGTTTGCCAACCATTTTGGAAGTTCCGTATCGGTTAGAACAAAACCGAGCGCCAAGGGTATGGCGATCACTGATGGTTCTTTGAGAATTTTGACAAATGACCCACCGCCACTGACGAGCCAAATTCCGTATGTAAACGACATAATCAGGGAAACTGCCAATACGACCACGGCCACTTCAAGCCCGGCTTGACCGAATGCAAAAAGTGATAGTGGCAGCCCCAAGTTGCCGGTATTGCCAAAAATGAGAGGGGCTAAAAATGTGGGCCGATCAATTTTTAGGATTTCAGTCAAAAGCCAAAATGCAGGGATGAGCACCAAATGCGCGGTAACTGCCGCAACTGCGATGCGGGCGATTTGATCCATGGTCAGTTCTGTAGAAACAAGGGACATAAAGACGAGCGCCGGTAGGGCCAGTTTCATGGCAAGCGTGGACACAAAAGCCACCCGGTATTCGAGCCCTGATTTGACCCATACCAAACCAAGACCTGCGAGCAAAAAAACCGGGGCTACAATTTCAAGCACCAAGAACGCGAGCGCCATAATTAATTACACCTATTTTTGGTTCAATTTTAGCTCAATTTTTGGATGAGCACAGGGCCACAATGTGCTAGTTTGCTTCGACTGGTAAGGGGAATCAGAGCGGTGGGGCGTATCTAGTTATGTTGAAAGCGACAGCAAAATTCACGATTGGGCAAGTTGTTCAACACAAAGTTCACAAGTTTCGTGGCGTTGTGTTTGATATCGATCCTGAATTCGCGAATACCGAAGAGTGGTGGGACCGTATTCCAGAGGAACAACGGCCGTCCAAGGAACAACCATTCTATCATCTTTTCGCAGAAAACGACACATCGTATTATATCGCCTATGTATCTGAGCAGAATCTGCTTGCAGACGAAACTGGCGAACCTGTGGACCATCCGGACGTCGAAGAAGTCTTTGGAACTATGACCGGCAGCCAATATGAGTTTGGGGCAGAGTACCACTAAAGTCGTTATCAATAGAAACCGTTGCCGAATCAACTATCCCAAGCTTTAGGGGGAAAGATTTGGCTTTGGTTTCATATCTGACGATTTGGAACTGACTAGGATTGAGTAGTGCTTTGACAGCACTACCATAGGTAAACTTGTTCCTGAAATGTGACCTGTAAGATGCATTTTTGCAACTTTTTCCCGGTGGATCCATTTTTCGAACCGACTGATCTATCGCGCCGCACAGGGGCTTGAGCGTCGTATTTCGATCTGACTGCCCAGATTTTGCCACAATTCGCGGATTGTACACAATCTGTGGTGTATGTGGCAGGTAATTTGGCTGAAAGACCAAATAGAACACCTCTTGAAGTAGAGATGAGTTAGGCTCTTAGCTTTCAACCTATACCAGAAAACTGTTCGAATTTCGCTCACTTTTTTGCAACAGGCTTGCGGACAAGAAGTGCAATTTTGCCGGATAGAAGGCATAAAAATGCACAAAATTCAATAACATGGCAAAAAATGCTTCACTTTTTTGCGGCGCTCAAACTACAATTAGCCTGGGTGAATAAAACGGGACGACGATAGGGACATATCATGGGGCTAGATGACTCTAATTTGGCTTCAGATTGGCGCGAACGGCTTGCCAAAGAACTTGCTGAAAAAGGCATTAAGATCACCAAGCTTAGTACGGATCTGGGGAAACATCGCGATTATGTTGGCAATGTTCTACGGGGCAAAGCTAACCCCAATTTGGGGTTTCTTGTAAGTCTATTTCGGGAAACCGGGATCGATATCTTTTCTGTCATCAGAGACACACAGGAAAGTACGATCGAAAACTCCGTGCCAGTTGGCACGCCTCTAGAGACGCTTTTGGGCGAGCTTGTAGAATCTCTTGAGCAAGAGAAAACGTGGACAGACTATCAACGCCAGCTTGATGCCGAAATTCTAAAGAGCGGCGATGGTGTTCCCCAACACCTCTTGAAGATCAAAAAGAGTCCTATGCTGGATGCTGCCCATGAAATTTTGGGCAACTTGGGACCAAATGGCTATGCAGTCGTGGCTGGGTTGCCCCAAACGCTTCAAATGTACCTGACGTATCCGGACGAATGGAACGTGACCTATGTGACAGAAAAACTTGCCACAGGTGACCCTATTCTCCACTTCATGAATAATGGTTCTGGCTATGCGTCATGGGAACAGTTGCGCGCTGTGGCTGAAGACAGCAGAGTTTTTGAGCGATCCGCCGACTTTGGCCTTTTGGAAGGCTCTGTCGTAACTTCAGCACGGCGCGGCAAGAAAATCGCTGCATCGCTTTGTCATGACAAAGTCTCTTTGAACGAAGAGGAAATTGCGCTCGTTGAAACCGCTTTGAACACCATTTTGGTTTTAATGGAGAGCCCTCAGCCAGAGCTTGAGCCATATGAGCTGCTTTATTACTACGCTAACGGGTTAAACAACGAACAAATTCGTAACCTTTTCGATATCCCGCCCCGTAAATTGGCTGACGTTAAGCGGACAGCAATTACGTCGTTGAATGCCAAAAACCTGGAACACGCAGTGGCGATAGGCTGCAGAATAGGAATTCTGTAATGTTGGAACAATTGAAATACGCACCGCCCATTGACCAAGACGTCCGTCATCACATTTTCACAATGGAAGATGCCTACCGTTCACCATTGATGCGCCAGTTTTTCCAACTTCGCAAAAAAGTTTTTGTGGATGGAATGGGTTGGGATCTGCCAACGAACGACTTAGGTGAGGTTGACCAATACGATCGACAGAACGCCTATTACGTAATTTCTGAAAGATGCGGCGTCTTCGTCGGTGGTATGAGGCTAATTCCAACAACGAACGCCTTCTTGGATGCCCAAGGCAAGCGCCATACCTACATGATAAAGGACTCTTATGAAGGGCGTTTGCAAAATATGCCCAGAGATCTCGTTACCGTAGAACCGCCAGTGGACAAATCTGTTTGGGAAGTGACCCGCGTCGTCACAGCCAAAGAGCCACTAAACTTGAAAATGCTAATTGGCGCAGCATGTGATTTCTTGTTGACCAAAGATGTAAAACACATCCTTTACCACACCAGACCTTCGGCAAGCCGTTTGGGCAAAATTTGGGGCTATGAAGTCGCGTCAATGGGCCCATCCGTGGCAATTGGTGGGGTCAATTTCCAAGTCAATAAAGTCACCGTAAAATAGCGTATGGCTGCGGACGTCGGCTGATGCCGCACTCAAAAGCTGCGCCACTTTTTGGGGGAAAAGTTGAATAAGTTATCGTTCGCGCGAGCCGCGCGTCAAATAGTTGTTGAGTACCTAAACCAAGCCGAAGACCCTTCGGCACTCATAGAGATTGAGTCCGTTGCAACCGCTGGCTATTTGCCAGAGCGTCATATGTTGCACGAAGGACGTGTAAGCCGACTAGCGCCGCGAATTTGTGACCTTACAAAGTACGTGCGTGATGAGATGGAATTACGATCCGCGCTTGTCGCCATTGCCGGTATGGACCAAGCGCAAAGCAAAAAGTTGAATTTGTCAGCTAAGGAAATCCTATATCTAGATATGATTTGCGATGGTTTGACGGATATTGAGGCCGCAAAAAAACTATCGATATCATTACGTGCGATCAAAGCTCGTAAGAAAGTTATTTGCGAACGCACCCAAAGCGCAACGATCAACCAAGCAATCGCCAAATACGTCAAAAGCCCGAAAACACGGCTTGCTCAAACACCAAAACGTTTGCGCAAACCTGCACAGTTCAAGCACAAAGAAATAGAGACACAGATGGACTTTGGCCGAGACGCCTCTCAATGAAACATGACTACACACTACTCAGCGAAGACGAACGGCCCACACCGCTAGGGCTTATCGTTCTACAGACCGACGAAACAATAGAATATGAGCTGCAAACTTTGTTTGCGGATAGCCACGTTTCGCTCATGGTTTCCCGCGTCAAAAGCGATCCTGTCGTATCTAAAGAAAGCCTTCTAGCGATGGAGCCGCGTTTGACCGATGCAGCGGCGCTGTTGCCAGGCTCAGTGAACTTTGGAGCTGTTGGATATGGCTGCACGTCAGGGGCGACAGTGATCGGTCCAGAGCGTGTGGCCGCACTGGTATCCAAAGGATGTAGCACAAACGCAGTAACCAATCCCATAAGTGCGGTGATGGCCGCCAGCCGCGCGCTAGGGATGAAAAGGTTGGGGTTCATCACGCCATATGCGCCAGAAGTATCAGACGAGATGCGTAAAACTCTGGTGAAAGAAGGTTTTGAAATCGCCGCTTTCGCAAGCTTTGAAGAAGAACGCGAAGAAATGGTTGCCCGCATAGACGGTGCGTCTTTGCGCAGTGCCGCGGCTTCAATAGCTGTCAGCGACTGTGACGGGATCTTTATGTCTTGCACAAACCTTAACGTCATAGGTTTGGCCGCTGACCTCGAGGCCGAGTTCGGCAAGCCTGTTATCAGCAGCAATATTGCCTTGGCATGGGATATGGCGCGCCAAGCGGGTGTCCCAATGCCCGACGCCAAATGGGGTCTTCTTTTCGCGGCAAAATAAGTTAGTGCAGAACCATCATGGCCAGTGCCGCAAGCGCCGCCCCAGCGACAAAATACCCGGCGGGGCGCCACGACCGGGCTGGCTCTGGCTTTTCTTCCTCAACCGCCGCCATGAGCGCCTTTTCTGCCAAAGCAGGTAAACGAGGGCCAAAGCGGGCGAGTACTTT
>CAZBBZ010000230.1:0-5059 GCA_964489925.1 uncultured Rhodobacterales bacterium | reverse complement strand
TCAAAAATTGCGGATGACATAAAGACTTGCCGGGCCGCTCCCTCGCCCATGCGCGCAATCACATAAGGGCCGATGGTGGCAGGGATCAGCCCCAACCGGGTTTCGGTGAGACCAAATTTAGCGGTATTTTCTGCAATCACAAAATCGCTGATGCAGGCCAGACCGATACCACCGCCCATGGCCGCACCGTGAATGACGCTGATGAGCGGTTTGGACATTTCATTGAGCGTGCGCAACATATGGGCGAGCTTTGCCGCCTCTGCCATGCGGGTGGCGCGATCTGCGGTGATCTGCGCTTTCATCCACGCCAAATCACCCCCGGCACAAAACACCTTGCCCGCCCCGCGCAACACGACGACGCGCACATCATCGCGCGTGTCCACGGCGTGTCCAAGCGTGGTGAGATCGGCGATCATCTGATCGGACATCGCGTTGCGCTTGTCCGCGCGGTTCAAGGTGATCGTTAGAACACCATTTGAGCTCAGATCTTCAAGAAGGGTCGCATAGGCCATCAATCGGCTCCTCTTAGGGATCTTGCAAACGCGCTTGCTTGGGCAAGGGCTTCGGCATCAATGCCGGTTTCAAAGCCTTGTGCACTCAAATGCGCCTCTACTGCTTCGCTTGCCACATTCCCCGCCGCACCGGGCGCATAAGGACAGCCCCCAAGACCGCCCACCGCCGCATCAAAACGGCGCATACCTTGAGCCAAACAGACATCTATATTGTCCAAGGCGCGCCCATGCGTGTCGTGAAAATGCCCGGCAAGCTGGCTTGGCTGGGCGACTTCAAGCACGGCCTTAAGCATTGCTTTTGTGCTTGCGGGCGTGGCGGCCCCAATGGTGTCGCCCAAAGACACCTCGTAACAGCCCATAGCAAGCAGAGCCTTGGTCACTTCAGCAACCGCCTCTGGTGACGTAGGACCGTCATAGGGGCAATCGGTAACGCAAGACACATAGCCGCGCAGCTTGGTTT
Source organism: uncultured Rhodobacterales bacterium (assembly GCA_964489925.1). GTDB lineage: Bacteria > Pseudomonadota > Alphaproteobacteria > Rhodobacterales > Rhodobacteraceae > CAYLLD01. Next base: position 4,087 of record CAZBBZ010000230.1, on the reverse strand, counting down.
GCCCGGCAAGCGCTGCTTTTGCGACGGGCGCGAACCGCGTTAGGCTTTCTTTTATAGACGCGTTGATATTGGCGCGCGAAAACCCTTCAGAAGCAGATGCAAAAATCGCAACCTCATCCGCATGGGCTGCCAAAGCCGCATCCAAACCCCGCATATTCGGCGCGAGCGCCGCATATGTAACGCCAGATTTGCGCGCAATTCCGGCCATGACATCAGCGGCATCGGCCATTTGTGGCACCCATTTGGGGCTGACAAAGCTTGTGACCTCAATATGAGCCAAACCACAGTTACTTAACATATCAACCAGTTTGATCTTGTCACTTGTGGCAATCATCGCAGCTTCGTTTTGCAAACCGTCGCGGGGGCCGACCTCGTAAATCTCTGCGTAAATCTCTGCGCGTTCAGCCATGGGGCGCGTCCTTTGGCACCTCGTAAAACGCTTGGTCGTAAAATTCCTGCGGGCCGTCTAGCGCCAACGCCTGTTGATAAGCTGGCCGCGCGGCAATCCGGTCGCGATAGGCGCGAATGTTTGGAAAAGGTTCAAGGCGGACGAAATAGGCAGCCGCTGCAAGATTAAAGCCCATCATCGCGTCCGCCCCAGAAAAGCCGGATGGCAAAAGATAGTCGCGATCAGTGATCGCGGCCTCTAGCGGGTCTAGGGTTTTGGCAAGGCGCGCGGCCTCGATCTTTAGCACCGTGTTAGAGCGCATCTTTGGATCGCGTAGAAACACCCAGCCTAAATTCAGATTTGCGATTGGGTTGGCCATGGTTTCGGCAAAATGCACCCAGGTCAGATAATCGGCGCGTTCAGGATGCCCCGGCGCGCGCCCGAATCCGTGGTCGGGCCGGGTTTCGCATAAGTATTCAATAATCGCGCCACTTTCGTAAAGCACGCGCCCATCAATTTCGAGCGCAGGCACCCGCCCTGCCGGGGACCGCTTAAGGTAGTCGGGCGCGCGCAACGAGCCATCGGCGATACGATAAGGCTTGATGTCACAATCAATCCCCATCTCGCACAGTAGCCAAAGCACCCGAAAAGAGCGCGAATGGGCCACGTGGTGTAATACGACCTTAGACATCATCGAGAGTCTCTAGGCTGATGAGCACCGCTGCGTTATCGACTTGATCCCCGGCCTGCGCTTGGACGCTTGCAATCACCCCGTCGCGCGGGGCGGTTAGGGTGTGTTCCATCTTCATCGCCTCTAGGACTGCAAGCATTTGCCCCTTCTTCACAGGATCGCCCGGCGCTACGCTTAGGGCTTTCAGCAAACCCGGCATCGGCGCGCGGATCACATCGCCGCTTGTGGCATCCTCGCCCGCTGTTCCCGATCTTGGAAGCGTGAAAATCCATGTATCACCCGCGTCGTCATAAACCGTCAGCGTTTCACCGCTGAGGTTATAGGTGCCGTGCGGTGTGGCCTTGGCAAAGGACTTAAACGGATCGCCATCAATGGTGACGCCATCGGGTCGAATTTCGACCATGTGCTGGGTTTCAATCCCGTTTCGCATAAGCCGCAGGTGGTGGCTGGCTGTTCCAAAACAGCGCCAGCCCGTTAGGGACGCCCAAGGGTCATCGTGGCTTGGCTCATCAAGCAGGCCCAACGCGGCTAGGGCGGCGGCTTTTGTGACCTGCTCAGACGGCTCACTTGGGCCGGTGAGCGCAGGCAAATCACGCTCAATCAGGCCCGTATCAAGATCGCCTGCGCCAAAGCCCGCGTGCAGAGCTAAACGGCGCAGAAACCCAAGGTTTGTCGTAACACCGCCAATGGCGCATCCCGCCATCAGCACATTAAGGCTTTGCAAGGCGCTGGTCCGGTCATCGTCATAGGCGATCACTTTTGCGATCATCGGATCGTAAAAGGGCGATACCTCGTCGCCTGCGCGCACACCGCTATCAATGCGCCAAGGGGCACGCTGAAATTCAGGCGCTTGGTTGCTTTCAAGCTGGGTGATCTGCCCCGTGGCGGGCAAGAACCCGGCGGGGACATCTTCGGCGTAAATCCGGGCTTCAAACGCGTGACCGTTCAGCTTGATTTGATCTTGGGTCAAGGGCAGAGGAGCGCCGCTTGCCACCCGCAGTTGCCAGTCCACCAGATCAATGCCTGTGACGGCTTCGGTCACCGGGTGTTCGACCTGCAGACGGGTGTTCATTTCCATGAACCAGAATTTGTCTGGGTGCAGCCCGTTCGAGCCGTCCACAATAAATTCAACCGTACCTGCGTTCACATAGTTGATCGCCCGCGCCGCTTTGATCGCAGCCGCTGTGATCGCGGTGCGAAATTCCGGGGTCATGCCCGGTGCGGGGGCTTCTTCGATCACCTTTTGATGGCGGCGTTGCAACGAGCAGTCGCGCTCAAACAGATGCACCACTTGACCATGGGTGTCGCCAAAAACCTGCACCTCGATATGGCGCGGCGCGGTGATGTATTTTTCGATCAGGACCGCGCTATCGCCAAAGGCGTTTTCAGCCTCCCGCATGGCAGAGGAGAGCGCATCTTGAAACGCATCCGCGCGCTCAACCAAACGCATTCCGCGCCCCCCGCCCCCTGCGCGCGCTTTAATGAGAACCGGATAGCCGATGGTGTCGGCCTGTTTCGCCAAAAAATCCGGGTCTTGGGTGGCGCCGTGATAGCCCGGCACGACCGGCACGCCCGCTTGGTCCATCAAGGCTTTGGCCGCATCTTTCAGGCCCATGGCCCGGATCGCGTCCGCACTGGGACCAACAAAGATCAGGCCCGCCGATGTGACTGCATCCACAAAATCGGGGTTTTCCGAAAGAAAGCCATAGCCCGGATGGATCGCATCCGCGCCGCTGTCTTTGGCCGCCTTTAGAATAGCTTGCGTGTTGAGATAGCTTTCAGCGGCGGGCGCAGGACCGATATGAACGGCAGCGTCGGCCAGTTCCACATGCTTGGCCCGCGCATCCGCATCGGAATAAACCGCAACGGTTGCGATGCCGATGCGCCGTGCGGTTGTGATGATGCGGCAAGCGATTTCGCCTCGGTTGGCGATGAGAAGCTTTTGGATCATGCGAAGTCCTCGACCAACTCGAAGCGCTCGCACAGCAGCATCATTTCGGGGTCAAAGCCACCGTTGCGACTGAAATATTCTTCGTGGTCTTGCTGCCAGCCCTCTAGGGTTTCGTTTTCGCCCTCTGCCAGCGCGAAATCCGCTGTGACATCGCAAAACCGTTGCGGGTCTAGCGACACGGTACGGATCGCCAAAGCGGGCGTTCCATCCCAGTTCAGCGCGATGTCGATGCGGCCCACCTGTGGCATGGCCTCGACCCCTGTTTCATAATCGCGCAGCGCGCCACAGGTTGCGCGTTTCTTGCCCTCGCGCACCAGCCCAATCAAACGCGCACTAAGCGCCGGACCATCACCGAATTTGAAGGTATCGGCACCTACGTAGCGCTTTTTGACCTCGTCCAACGTCATCGTCGTTACATCCGGAACACGCCAAAACGCGTGTCGTCGATCGGGGCGTTGAGCGTCGCGTGCAGGGATAGGCCCAGCACGTCGCGGGTGTGGCGCGGGTCAATGATGCCGTCGTCCCATAGCCGGGCAGAGGCGTATAGCGGGTGCGATTGTTCCTCGAACATGTCGATGGTGGGTTGTTTGAAGGCGGCTTCTTCGGCTTGCGACCATTGCCCGCCTTTGCGTTCAATCCCGTCCCGTTTGACCGTGGCCAAGACGCCTGCGGCCTGTTCGCCGCCCATGACTGAAATGCGCGCGTTTGGCCATGTCCACAAGAACCGGGGGTCATAGGCGCGCCCGCACATGCCGTAGTTGCCTGCCCCGTATGAGCCGCCGATGATGACGGTGAGCTTTGGCACATTGGCTGTGGCGACCGCTGTGACCAGCTTGGCGCCGTCTTTGGCGATGCCCCCGGACTCAAACTCGCGGCCCACCATGAAGCCGGTGATGTTTTGCAAGAACAAGAGCGGGATGCGGCGTTGCGCGCAGAGCTGGACGAAATGCGCGCCTTTCTGGGCGCTTTCAGAAAACAGCACGCCGTTGTTGGCGATGATCCCGACCGGAATGCCCATCACATGGGCAAAGCCGCAAACAAGCGTGGTACCATAACG
>CAZBBZ010000229.1:4382-5096 GCA_964489925.1 uncultured Rhodobacterales bacterium | reverse complement strand
AGTCCGGCGGGTCGATGGGACGAGACGTGCAATGGGTTGGCCTCAGGCGCCGCATTGCGAAAGCTTGCCGCTTTGGATCCTAGCGTGCTTGCCAATGCATTGACGGAACTGGCGCAGTGTTTGACCGATGCGCCGCACAGGCATGTGGCGGTCAGTGGTATGGCCCCAAACCTAGCCCAGCCGTTGACAGGAACAGGACTTCATCCGGGCCAGACAAAGCCGCAAGCGCCCCTTTTGACCCTTCCGTTACGCGAAGGCATAGCCACTGGGGCTTCGAACTTTACCGTGGCGCAAGCTTTGGTGCTTTGTGACAACGGTCCTGCAAGGGTGATGGCACATTTACTGGAAACCGGGTGGCTTTGGGACAGTGTTAGGGTCGCGGGCGGCGCCTATTCGGTGCGAGGGCGGTTTAGCCTGGGTGACGGGCTCATGAGCCTGCTGTCGATCCGCGACCCCGACCCTTTTGCCACGATTGACCGCATCAAAGACGCACCGATATGGCTGGCGCACAACGCAATGGACGACACACTTGCCGGAGCTGTCGCCGCAACCGCCGGGCATTTGACCCGTACAACACGGCCGCAAGAGCGGGTGCGCATAGCGCTTTTGCGAAACCTATGCGGCGTGACGGACAGGCAGAGACAAGACACATTGGACGCAGTGCGGGTGGTTGATCGGGCCGCAATCATGCGCAGCGTTGACGAGTTTGAGGCG
>CAZBBZ010000229.1:0-4372 GCA_964489925.1 uncultured Rhodobacterales bacterium | reverse complement strand
GTGACAGCGAGGTCGTCGTTGAGGCGGCTTTGCCCACGGCCAAAACGCTTATTCTTGGCCCAGCAGCGGGGTTGCAGGCGGCACTTCACGTGCGCCCTGGGGCTTTCGCGTTAGATGACCAGAACGGCTAAGCGGTCAGCTCCAAAATGGCAGCCCGCACAGCTGTAAAAACAGCAGCGTGATTTAACGAATGACCTGCGGCTTCGACCAGTTCTAGCCGCGCGCCGGGCCATGCGGCAACCAGCGCTGAGGCGGTAGCGGGCGGACAGAGCAGATCATACCGGGCCTGCACCACAATGCCGGGGATATCCCCCAACGACGGCGCGCCTGTTATCAGCTCATTGGGTGCCAAAAAGCAATCGTTCAGGAAATAATGCGATTCCATGAAAGGCGTGGCCCCCAACGGGCCCTCACTTTTAACCGTCGGTGGCACCAGTTGGGACATCGCGCGTTCGGCCGTACCAAACGCTCTGGCCGCGGGCATATAAACGCTTTTGTCCGGGTCAAGCACCCGTTTCCACAACGAAGACAGCCCATCAGGGGCCTCTTGCCAAAGCGCACGGTGCAGGTCTGGGTAGAACCGCGCCAACCCGATGTCAAAGGCCCACTCAAGCTCTGACTTGGTGCCCAGAAAGGTGGCGCGCAACACGAGCCCGGTAACATGGGCCGGATGCGCAATGGCATAGGCCAGCGCTAGTGTTGCGCCCCATGACCCGCCGACAAGCAACCAGTGGTCAATCCCCAGATGCTGGCGCACCAGCTCAAGGTCAGCGATCAGATGCGCGGTTGTATTGGCGTGTCGTGCGCCATGCGGGCGACTTTTTCCCGCACCTCTTTGGTCGACGAACACCGCAAAGTGATGTGCGGGGTCAAACAGCTTATGTTGCGACGCGTTGCACCCGCTTCCCGGTCCGCCATGAAGAAATACGGCAGGCATGCCACGTGGGTTGCCTAGGGTTTCTACCCATAAGCTATGACCGTCACCAACCTCTAAATGAAATCCTGTGTCACGTGGCAAGATAACTCGCGACCCGTCGTCGCCTCCGGTTGCGGTGGATTAAGCGCTTAGACGCGGTCTCGGTAAACGAAGTCTGCGTCCGACACCGGCGTGCCCAACAAGGCATCAACTTTAGCACGGTCCGGCGACTTGCGACACACCGGATCGGTGGCCCATGCATCCCCCGCCACCGCCATAGCCTGACAACGGCAACCGCCAAAGTCGACGTCGCGCCGGTCGCAACTTTTGCAAAGTTCTGGCATCCAGTCGGTGCCCCGAAACGCGTTAAAGGCCCCATCTTTGTACCAAATATCCGCCAAGGACGTCTCTTTGACGTTCGCGAATGACAGCTGCGGAATGCTTTCGGCGGCGTGGCAAGGAAGGACATCGCCCGCAGGCGTGATATTCAACCCAGTGGACCCCCACCCCCCCATACAAGCCTTCGGATAGTCCGAGAACCAATCTGGGGCAACAAAGTCGATCACCAGCTCACCCTTCAACCGCTCACGCGCCGCGTCGACCGTCGCCTTGGTGGCCCGCACTTGATCCGCGCTTGGCTGTAATTGGCCGCGATTAACCTCGGCCCAGCCGTGAAACTGCACACAGGCCACTTCGATCCGCCGGGCCTTTAGCCGCAGCGCCATTTCGATGGTAGCTGGCAAATCATCCAAGTTATGACGATGCATCACCGCGTTCAGTGTTAACGGAAAGCCGATCTCTGCCACACGCTCGGCCACATGCATTTTCCGATCAAAACCGCCCTTATAGCCGCCGATCTTGTCAGCAAGTGCGGCCCCAATGCCTTGCAGCGAAAGCTGGATATGATCGAGCCCCACCTCATCAAGATCGGCGAGCTTCTGATCCGTCAAACCGATGCCCGATGTGATGAGGTTGGTATAAAGCCCCGCATCGCGCGCGGCCACAACCAGATCTACCAAATCACGACGAGAGGCAGGCTCGCCTCCCGAAAGATGCAGCTGCAAAACCCCAAGATCGGCCGCCTCTTGAAAAACCCGGCTCCACGTTTCGGTGTCCAACTCGGCACTGCGTTTGGTCAGCTCAAGAGGATTTGAGCAATAGGGGCAGGCCAATGGGCAGACATGGGTCAACTCAGCCAACATCGCGATGGGAGGAGGGGGCGTAACCATTAATGGGCCTCAAGCAATCGTTTATCCGCCAGATCGCGAAGCAGGGCTTTGGTGTCATTGGTGATTTGATCCAGCGGGGCAGCATAGGTGTCCGCCAACCCTTTGCAAATCTCATCAATACTGCGTTTGCCGTCTAGCTGCGTTAGAATAACATAGGAAATATCGTCGAGGATCAGCGCCCGCTCCGGCCCCAAAAGCACGTTCGTTTCCCGCCGCTGGTCATAGTGCAGACGCACGCCGCGCGGCAGATAGGGCACCGCACCACCGGTCATGCAAGTCCCTCATGTGGCAGCCATGCCCCTGGCGGCACCCGTGCGGGGGCCACATATGCTGAATACAACGCGTCCAACTGCGCCCAAAGCACATCGGTTTTGAATTCAAGCGCGCGCACGGCTTCATCCTGATCGGCTTTGGTCACCGCGTGATCTAGCACCCAATCCAGCCCAAAAGCCACGTCGCGCGGGGCCTCGCTTAGCCGGTGCTGAAAATAGCTGATCGTTTCTTCATTGGCGAAATCGTAATTTTTCAAAAGACCGGCGATGCGGTCCTTATGGATTTTCGGCGCAAACAACTCGGTCAAAGATGATGCCACCGCAGGCAGCAAAGGTTGATCGCGAACAAATCGGACATAGGCATCAACCGCAAAGCGGGTGGCCGGCAGAATGCCAATGCCTTGCCGCACATACTCTGGGTCAAGCCCCACGCCCTTTGCAAGCTTCAACCAGCGTTCAATACCGCCGGTGCCTTCTGACGTGCCATCGTGATCTTCGATGCGTCGCCGCCAAATGCGCCGCAGACGATGGTCTTCCACGCGGGACAAAAAGGCGGCGTCTTTCATTGGGATCCGCGACTGATAGTAGTAGCGGTTGATCACCCAAGCGCGCACTTGATCTACCGTACACCCCCCCGCGTGCAAAAGGTCGTGAAACGGGTGCTTATCGTGATAACGCGCATCACCCACCGCATGCAGACGTGCTTTAAATTCGTCACGAGATTGACCGTCAAAGCTCATAGCACGATCTCTATGCCGTCACTGGCAATCGACCAGCCCGCATCCTCAACCGCGCGCCGCTCTGGCGAGAGCGGATTCCAAATCGGGTTGGTATTGTTGATGTGGATATAAGTTTTCGCCGGTCCGGCTAGCGCTGCAAAAGAGGCCAACGAGCCATCTTCGCCGCTGATGGGAATATGGCCCATCCGGCGTCCGGTTTTCGTCCCGGTCGCGGTAGTCTTCATCTCTTCATTCTGCCAGACAGTGCCGTCAAAAAGAATTTGGTCGCTTTTGGCAAATCGCGCTCTAATCTCGTCAGTGATCATGGCGCATCCGGGCACGTATTGCAGGATTTTGTCATGCGCCCGAATTTCCAACCCGATGGTGTTCTCGCTGATCAATGTGGTGTCGACCGCGCCTGCTTCTTGATAAAGCGGCACCTTCCCCGGCACAAAATACGGCGTGATCGTCACGCCCGCAGCAGGTTCAAAATCCTCATCAATCACCATAGTCTTTTTTGAAACATGCACAGGGTCCAAAACGCCAAACATGGGATTTCCATCCAAGGCTTTAAGAATCTCGCCCGTAGCGAACACATCAAACCCCGTCTTTTCACGCAAGATCAGCAGGCCTGCGATATGATCGATATCGCCATTGGTAAGCACAACCGACTTCACCGGTGTTCCTCTTACCGACGTTGGGTGCATTTGAGGATTATCGAGAAACTGCGAGCGGATATCAGGCGATGCGTTAAGCACCGCCCAATCATTGCCGTCCGCTGAGACGGCAATGGATGACTGCGTCTGGGGCGCAATCGCACCCGAGCGGGCAGAATTACAGTTGAAGCACCCACAATTCCATTGCGGAAGACCTCCCCCAGCCGCTGCGCCCAAAATCAGGACGTGCATAACAAGAACAGCTTTTCAGCTGGCTTATTTAGCGTCTTGTGAAGTGACATACATGTTGATTTCCATGCCACATGCTATCTCTTTTGCTTTTGGCGTAGTCCAAGCCATAGGTATTCCTCCGGTTGATTTTTGGTTTAAGTGCAAGTAGATTAGAAACAGGCTACGGAAAGCGCAATTTAGACACTAGTCTTATTTTCTAAGCATATGGCGCACGGTCGCTTGGGGGGATACAGAATATTTGGGATCGTTGCATTAACTTTGCCGAGGCGTTAGTGGGAGTGGAAAAAACCTGGGGGTCATGCGGCTTTCTGTCGATGGGACACCTGTA
>CAZBBZ010000228.1:404-5113 GCA_964489925.1 uncultured Rhodobacterales bacterium | reverse complement strand
GCCATCTGTGCTGCATTTGGTGCCATGAATGACACTGACGCCTGCAAGCGTGGCGCACCACCCTGAATTGCGGCCCCACTTGATTTTTCGCCTTTACAGTGTTCAAGTGACGCTGCGTAATTGCGTACAGGTGTGGGGATGAAGAAAAACAAGGGGTCCGGCTTGTTTGCCCGGACGCAGGCAGAGCTACGGGTGGCCGATGCGGCTTTGACCCCTGCACCGACCGCTTGGTTTTTGGGACCAAAAGCCGAAAACGAAAATCACCTTTGTGCGCTTTTTGAACGCGCAGTCGCGCGTCATTCAGAGTTTCGGCGGCTGTATCAACCAGACGATCCTCCCTTTGCCACGCCAGAACAGCTTGCAAGCGAAAGCCATCGCAAGACATGCGAGCGTACCGCCGACGTTCTGGAAACGACGCTGGATCAATTGGGCCGCTCTATCCCGCTGGCGGCCTACCGCAACCAAAGCCATATGTTCTGGGACATAACTATCCCAGCTTCGGCTGGCTATGTGGCGGGGATGTTGTTCAACCAGAACAATGTGGCGGCAGAGGCCTCTCCGGTGACGACGGCGATGGAAATCGAGGTTGCTGCGCAAATTTGCACGATGCTGGGGTATGACATCCAAGCTGACCCGGCCCCGTGGGGTCATATAAGCTGTGATGGGACCGTGGCCAACCTAGAGGCCATGTGGGCAGCGCGGAATTTGCGATTTCAAGCGGTGACGGCGGCGGCGGCTTTGTCAGAAGAACCAGCGCTGAAGGACGCGAGGGATGTCACCGTTAGAACCTGGAACCGGGGACGTCAGCGGCTTTTGGATCTGACAGAATGGGAGCTGATCAACCTGCCTGAGCGCGAAATCCTCTCGCTCGGCGCTCGCATTGTAGAGGTCAGCGGGATTGATGCGGGCATAGTGGCCGCGGCCCTTGGGAAGCGAACGCTTCAGCAGGTCGGGGTTTTGGGCTTTCATCAACGGTGGCTCAAGACCTTGCGTGAACAGCCTGTCGTTTTGGTCCCGGCAACGGCGCATTATTCATGGGATAAGGCCGCCTCGGTTCTGGGGCTTGGAATGGACGCCGTTCAGATGATCCCGGTTGATGCCGAGTGCCGCATGCAGCTTCCGGCACTACGGGCAGCACTTGAAGATGCGCTGCGTCGCCATCGCCCGGTGCTTCAGGTGGTTGCCGTGGCAGGCACAACCGGTGAAGGGGCCGTCGATCCCTTGGCTGACATCTTGGAAATCCGCGAAGAATACCGCGAGCGCGGGCTGTCGTTTGCAGTGCATGCTGATGCGGCTTGGGGCGGGTATTTCGCATCGATGTTGCGCGCACCAAAGGCCAACGCACCCGATGATCCGGATCAAACAATCGGTTTTGACCCATGCCCCGAAGAAGCGTTGAACGATCATTCCCAGCGGCATTTGGGTGCCTTGGGCGGGGCGGATTCAATCACCGTTGATCCCCATAAAGCTGGCTTTGTGCCTTATCCCGCCGGATGCCTTTGCTACCGTGATGGGCGGATGCCTGATCTGATCTCGATCACCTCGCCGGTGGTGTATCACGATGGTGACGCACCGACCGTGGGGGTTTACGGCATTGAAGGCTCAAAGCCCGGTGCGGCGGCTGTGGCGACGCTGATGTCCCACCGGGTCATCCCGCCTGATGCAAGTGGGTATGGGCGGCTTTTGGGCCGCTGCCTGTTTGGGTCCAAGCGGTTCTATGCCGCGACGGTCTCACTGCATGACGAGACAACGCCTTACACCATCACGCCGGTGATCCGGCTGCCGATTGAGCGCAGCGGTGGAACAGAGGCGGAGTTGCGCGCGGAATTGGAAACAATCCGAACCCGGCTAGTGCCACCTGAAAATGCCGCACTGATGGCGACCCTTGAAGCCGAGCCTGATCTGATGGAGCTGTTTCGCGCCTTGGGGCCAGATCTTACGGTTTTTGCCTATGTTGCCAATTTCCGCACCGCAGAGGGTGTGAACGAAAATCCGGTTTTGATGAATGAGTTGAACGCCGCCGTTTATGAGCGCTTGTCGCTGCAAACCGACGAAGAAAAAAGCCCGCCGCAGCGCCCGCTATTTGTCACAGCGTCTGCCTTTGATCCTGCGGTCACTGGGCCCGACTTTGTGGGTGATATTGCAAGGCGCTGTGGGATTAAGGCGGAGGCGCCCATTACCATGCGGCATCTGATTTCCACCACGCAAAACCCTTGGATCACCGCCACATCGACGGGCAATATCATCGGCAAACTTATGGACGCTTTGGACCAAGCCATTCGCGAAGCCACCGCCAGAATTGTTGAGCGCAACGGGCTTAACCCTTTCGTGCCGCCAAAGCGCAAGTCGCGAAAGGCCAATTAGATGGTACATCTTAACGCCCATCACCCGGATGAGCCGATCACCAATCATCCCCATCAACATGCTTTTGTGGTGGTCGGGGATCAGGTGAGTTTTGCCGTGCATATGACCCAGTATCATTGCGAGGTGCACAAATATCAGCTCATTTTCCGGTTTTCTTTGCCCGACGAGGCCACCCAGCGGTTGCGCGAAATCCGTGAGCTTTACCCGGACGATAGTTTTGTTTTGTCAAACTGCGCCAAGGACGAGCCGCCGGGGACGCAAGAGATGACGGTGCCGGATCTAGCCTCTGGTGCGACGCCGACTTTCTTGGCGAATATCTTTCAAGGGATGCGACCGATCCGGGCGGAAGAATTTGACGAGCCGAACTTTTTTCCGTGGTCGCGGCACCGCTGTTTTCCGGTGATTTCCGAGGTTGAAGTGACCGTGGAACGCGTGGTTTTGTTCCGGCCATTTGCCCATAACGAGGTCACGCCGCCCCATCCAAACTATTTCATTTGGGGGGCAGAGGGCGAGGCGCATATGACAAACCTGCAGACCGCCGCACTGTTTTCAGGGCCGTTTGAACCACCCGCATGGGGCCCGGATTTTGATCATGTGATGAGCTTTCCTGACGGTCATCCAGATTGGGTCGATCCAGCGTTGCTTGCCGCAGGGATCACCGCATCGGTACCAGCCATTGATATGGCGGTCCCTGAAACTTGGCCCATTGGTCCAATGTTTCCTCCCGGTCAACCTGTCGGTTTTTTGTATCGTGGAACTGGCACGCCCCGGTTTAGCCCCGCGGGTCCGACCTATCTAAACGCCACGGCTGTTTGCAATTCACCCTCTGCCGACCCCCATGGCGGGCAGAGCCTTTTTATAACTGAAATGCCACGGGGCTATTGGACCTAAATGACATGACTTTGATAGATCAGCCGAGCCAACCCGCCGAATCTGGAAACGAAGAGCTTTGGCACACGGTTTTTGCCATAGGTCATCCTGACCTAAAGAAACAACATCGGTTTCACCGGTTGCTGCCGCGCGATCCACGTTGTCGGATGTGCCTTGCACCTTTTAAGGGGCTTGGCGGCTGGTGGCTGGGGCGGAAAGGCAAACAACCCTCAAGTCGCAATCCGCATTATTGCGCGGCCTGCGATGGGTTTCTTGATGCTTTTCCCGGTGGGGCAGAAGTAGAGATGTCGATGTTGTTCGTGGATATCCGGCAATCCACAGAATATGCGCAGCAGGCAAAACCAGCTGATGTGCAAAAGCGTGTAACTGCGTTTCTCGACGCGGCAACCCGTGCGATCACCGACAATGATGGGTTTATAATGGCGTTTTACGGCGATTGCGTCGTTGCGGTTTGGCCGCCGGGATTTGCGGGCGAAGATCACGCCCAAAAAGCACTTACCGCCGCGCATGCGTTGGTGAAGCCCGGTCTGGTGCCGGATCAAAACCACCCGATTGACGTTGGCGTGGGGTTGCATTGCGGGTCTGTTTTTATCGGCACGGTCGAGGCGGCAAAGGGTCTTTTCCGCGACGTGTCAATCTTTGGGCAAGAGGTCATTGTGTGCGCACGACTAGCGGGGCTGGCTGCTCCGGGTCAGGTGCTTGCCTCCACAGCGACAGCCGCGCAAGGACAAGCGGAACCGCGGGCGCTGAAAGGCTTTGATGCGCAGTTGGATGTAATTGCAATCGAGGGCGCGTGATGCCCTTGCGACGCTTATGGGCAATTTCTTAAAGCGCGCCGATGTCCTCTATTGCAGAGCGGCTGTGTAGGGTGATTTGACGTCCTTCGTTGATTTCTATCCAACCCGCTTTGGTCCAAGCGCGCATGTGTCGGTTTACATTTTCCCGCGCAAGTGACGCAAATTCGCCGATCTCGGACTGTGTGAAGGTTTGGGACAGCTGTTCGCTGCCGCTGTCATGGGGCACGCCCCATTTGTCAAAGAGCTTTAATAGCGCGCGCGCCAATCGCCCGGAGCCTTCCGAAAGTGATTGCGCGGCGTAAAGATCAGAGAGATTGCGCAGCTTGTTGCAAAGCTCTTGAATAAGCGCGAAGGCCAATTCGGGTCGCTCTGCAAGAAACGCCATGACCGTCTGGCGCGTAAGCAACAGGCCCGAAACATCGCTTGCGGCAACAGCATCTGCACTGCGGGGGCCACCATCGAGTGCAGCCAGATCGCCCAAGACTTCACCGGGGCCCATTTGATTGAATACCGTCCGACGTCCGCCATAGGACCCGACCGACACCTCGACACGGCCGCTTGTGATCGCCAGCATAAGCGAGCCCGGCTCTCCGGCGGCGAAAATGGTCATGCCTTTGGGATAGCTTTTGGGGCGACCCAGTTTTAGCAATGCTGCGC
>CAZBBZ010000228.1:0-394 GCA_964489925.1 uncultured Rhodobacterales bacterium | reverse complement strand
TTCGGGGGCTAGGGCTGGAAAAAGCACGCCGTCGCTATTGGGTGCTGGCACGCCCGACGTCTGGCGCTCTGGGTCTTTGACCTTGTGTGTGCTCATACATTAGTTCCCCGGACATTGGCCGCCCCTTGCCTTCAGACTAAAGACTATTTGTCCTCATGCAAATGTGACGTACGTCACAGGGTGAGGCGCATCGCCTTGGCCCAGTGCGGAAACAAGGGCTTTAGCCCGCCCGCACCATCGCCAGACCGCCCAGACGGGCTGGCGATTTGGTTCAGATTGCTCTGCGGTTATCAAGCTGGATGACTTGGCTGGCATAAAGAGCAACTGATGTCAGATCGCCATCCCGCGGTCTGGCTTGCACCACCGCAAGTCACATCCCCTAGCCCGCCGTCAC
>CAZBBZ010000227.1:0-5116 GCA_964489925.1 uncultured Rhodobacterales bacterium | reverse complement strand
GGTGTTGATCTGTCCCGCCCGATTATCAATTCCTGCGGGTCCGGTGTGACGGCAAGTATCCTCGCCCTTGGGTTGGAAAGGATCGGTCACAAGGCCTATTCGGTTTACGACGGCTCTTGGACGGAATGGGGTGCGTTTCCTGAGCTGGCGGTAGAGACTGGTTAAGCCCATGAAGATGTCGGGGAAAAAAGCAGGCGAGACTGTCGACTACACCGTCACCTATCTGGAAATGACGGCGCGACCCAATTATCCGCGCCCGCAGGTGATTGGCAAAGACCCCTCGGCGCTGATCTATGCGAAGTCCCCGCCCAATGCTTATTTCCTGATGCTCTATGACGCAGTGGGGCGCCAATACGCCTGGCTAGATCGCCATGAACAAGACCCGGCAGAGCTAAGTGCCTTTGTCAGCAATCCAGATGTCGAAATTTACAGCTTTCTGCGCAACGGTTGGCTGCACGGGTTTTTCGCGCTTGATTTCACGACCCAAGGGGTTGGGGATTTGGCCTATCTTGGTCTTGTGCCAGAGGCCGTGGGCAAGGGCTTGGGCACATGGATATTACAAACCGCTGTGCATATGCTTTGGGATCGCGCGGGCGTTCAGCGGGTGACTGTAAACACCTGCACGCTTGACCATCCGCGCGCACTGGCGCACTACCAGCGTAATGGATTCTCGCCCATCGGTCAGGAACAGCGTAACCGCGTTTTGACCCAAGCGTGGAACCCAGACGAATTTCCGTAAGACCAAACCTTCGAGACGACCTGATGTTTGAAAAACTCCCCAAAGCCGCTCCTGATAAAATCATCGAACTTATGGGCATGTATCGTGCCGATGAGCGCACGGATAAGATCGACCTTGGGGTCGGGGTTTATAAGGATGCAACGGGCAAAACGCCTGTGATGCGCGCGATCAAAGCGGCGGAAGCGCGGTTGTTGGAAACCCAAGACAGCAAGTCTTATGTAGGCTTGCTGGGCGATCTCGATTTCGTGGACATTATGCGCCAGATGGTTCTGGGCGACAGTGTGGATGCTGCCCGCGTGGTGGGCGCGCAAACCCCCGGTGGTACTGGGGCCGTGCGCCAGCTTTACAAGGTGGTCGAGGCGGCCAACCCAGACGTGACCGTTTGGATGAGTGACCCAACTTGGCCCAACCACCCGGCAATGGCAAAGGCCGAAGGCTTGTCCATGCAGACCTATCGCTATTTGCACCCCGAACGGCTGGATGTGGATTTCGAAGGCATGATGGCGGATCTTGCGGGCGCCAAGCCCGGTGATGCGATCCTTGTGCATGGCTGTTGTCACAACCCAACGGGCGCCAATCTGGATGCCGCGCAATGGGAGGCACTTACCGCCTTTATCGTTGAGCGCGAGTTGCTGCCGTTCATCGACTTTGCCTACCAAGGGTTCGGCGATGGCTTGGACGAAGATGCGGCTGGCGTGCGCTATATGGCGGCGCGCGTGCCGGAAATGCTGATTGCGGCGTCTTGTTCGAAAAACTTCGGCGTGTACCGCGACCGTGTGGGCGTGATGCTGGCCGTGACCAATTCGGACGATGCGATTGGGCTGGTTAAAGGCTCTATGGCTTCGTTCAACCGTTTGAACTTTTCTTTCCCCCCCGATCACGGGGCGAAAGTGGTGCAGATGGTGCTGGCGGACCCGGCGTTAACGGCGGACTGGAAAGCCGAGCTCGAAGACATGCGCAAAGGCATGTTGGCGTTGAGAGTGAGCTTGGCGGATGCGCTGCGATTGGCGACCAATTCGGATCGGTTTGACTTTGTGGCCAAACACCGGGGCATGTTTTCCCGCCTTGGCCTAAGCCTTGAACAGGTTGTGCGTCTGCGCGAAGAATTTGGCATCTACATGGTGGGCGATAGCCGCATCAACGTTGCAGGCCTGCGCCCGGATTTGATCGAAAAGCTCGCGCGGGCCATTGCTGCGGTGATTTAGGCCTAACAAAACAGAATGTGCCGGAGGCGCGTCACGTTTGGGGGGTGATATAGCGCTCTCCGGCAACGTCGGGGCAATACAAGCCCGACAAACGCCAACGACATAGGGGGGTGCGCCGCAAGCGTAAAACCTTAAATTTAGGGGAGTCCCAATTCAATTGCGGACGCAACGATTGTCCTTAATCGTGTTGCTACCCTAGTCCCTAACGGCTGTTACACCGCTGATGCCATAAAACATAATTCAAAGCATAATTCCACGAAAAAATCATGTGAAATTGTTAGCTTTTCTTAATTTACGGGTTTTATACTGTAGTTTTGGACTAATTCTGACCCGAACCACCCTTGACGACTACTGTTTTTAAGGGTCGTCTGCCGTTTCAAAAGTACGAGGCGCTATATGTCGGTTCCCTATATTACCGCTGAAATGGTCGAGGCCAAGTTGGACTGGTGTGCCGTTGCGGACGCGATTGAAGCCGGACACAAGCAACCCCGCGCTGATCTTGGGGACGTGATTAATCGGCGCGATGGCGATACGCTTTTGACCAGGGCGGCGTGGATTGATGGGCTTGGCATGGGTGTAAAATCCATGAGTGTGTTTCCAAACAACAAGGATGTGCCGACGATCAATGGGGCGATGCTGGTGTTTGACGACCAAAGCGGCACGATCAAAGCGGTGATCGAAGGCACGCTCGTCACGAAATGGAAAACCGCGGCTGATAGCGTGCTGGGCGCACGGATGCTGGCGCGGGCGGATGCGCGGCGGTTGCTGATTGTGGGCGCTGGCACGGTGGCGGGGAATTTGATTGAAGCCTACCGCAGCGTGTTGGGTGATCTGGAAATTTCAGTCTGGAACCGCACGCCAGATCGCGCGGCACTATTGGCGCGAACCTATCCGAAGGTTTCTACGGTGACTGATTTGGCGGATGCGGTGGCGGGGGCGGATATGATCGCTTGTGCCACCATGTCGGTGGAGCCGATCCTGCAAGGCAACTGGCTGCGCCCCGGTCAGCATGTGGATTTGATCGGCGCGTTTCGCCCGGATATGCGTGAAGTGGATGACGAGGCCATGCGCCGGGCGTCCGTGTTTGTAGACAGCCGGGATACGACCTTTGGTCATATCGGCGAGTTGAAGATACCCTTGGAAACCGGAGTGATTTCGGAAGCGGATGTGAAGGGCGACCTTTATGACCTGTCAGCGGGCCGCGCAGGGCGTTGTTCAGACGATGAAATTACGTTGTTCAAGAACGGCGGCGGCGCACATCTGGACCTGATGACAGCAGGGGTAATTTTGCAGGCTTGGGAGGCGGGCCAAGCCGCATAAGCTTGTTTTTGGCCTAGATCATGCCTACCTAACCCCCATGAACAGACGCGAGTTTACCAAATCTCTTGCTGCGGTGGCCGCGGCCCCTGCCCTGCCTGCCAAGGCGCTTAGCATGGCCGCAAGTCCGGTCATTCCGACAGCCCTTTATGCTAAGGCGGCTCATTGGGCGAGCATGTGGCACATTTCGACCATCGCCACTTATCGCAACATTTTGGGCGTGGATCAGGACTTGGCCGAAGCGGTGTTTTCGCAGTTGCAAAGCGACGGGTTGTTGACCAAGCCAGACCGCTCGGGCTTTGCCTATGCAGCGCGCCCTTGGTACCGGGAAGCGGCGGTGGCCGGGCGTCTGAAACAAGCGCTTGCGCCCAAAGGTGATGAAGCCGGAAACACGTCGATCCGTCAGTTGGTCGAGGATTTGGTTGAGGATGAGCATCGAGGGCAGGAGCCGACAGAGGCCGCGGTCACGCCCGACCAAGCCGAGACCAATCCAGAGGACCGCATAACATGAACCGACGGGAGTTCACCAAATCGCTTGCGGCAGCGGCGGCCGCGCCTGTTTTGCCGACCAAAGCGCTGTCGGTTGGCGCAACTGTCGTGCCAGAAGCGCTATTTGCCAAAGCCGCGAATTGGGCGCGGGTCTGGCATATGTCGACCCCCGATACATTTCGCAAAATTCTGGACGTGGACGAAGGCACGGCGAACGTGGTTTTTGACCGTTTGCAAGA
Source organism: uncultured Rhodobacterales bacterium (assembly GCA_964489925.1). Classification (GTDB taxonomy): domain Bacteria; phylum Pseudomonadota; class Alphaproteobacteria; order Rhodobacterales; family Rhodobacteraceae; genus CAYLLD01. The sequence goes on along the minus strand of CAZBBZ010000227.1, from coordinate 1,127 downwards.
CGAGGGCGTGATCAGCGCAACCGACGCAAGCGGCTTTGCCCATGCGGTGAACCCTTGGTTTCGCGACCCCAAGGTGGCTGTGAATTTGTCACAAAAGCTGATGACTGCGCCCGCGATGACGGCCAAGACCAAGCTGAAAGCGGCGATTGGTGAACCTGCGGGCGCGAAGGCGTCTGGACCGGTTGAGCATCGTGACGCGCTTAAGCGCGAGGTCTTGGATCTAGCAGAGGAAGAAGCACCACAAGAGGACAACGCCCGACCCGAGGAGGGCGAGGTGCTGGCGGAGTGATGGGCGCTTTACGGTTCTTAGGCCTCTGACGAATTTACAACGTACTGCGGGCGCAGAACGTCCTCCCTTCGGGCGGGTTCCGCGCATGCGGACATGCGCTATAGGGCGTTGTCGGGCTGGTCGCCCGAACTCGTCGCAAAACAAGCCATGCCATGCAATCCCCATTGACCCCTCCCCCCTTTCGCCCCATATCGTTCCCCCATGACCGAGCTTAAAAACATCCGCAATTTCTCTATCGTTGCCCATATCGACCACGGCAAATCGACCTTGGCTGATCGGCTGATCCAATCCACCAACACGGTGGAGGATCGGGATATGAAGGAACAGCTGCTCGACAGCATGGACATCGAGCGCGAGCGCGGGATTACCATTAAGGCCAACACCGTGCGCATCGAGTATCGCGCCAACGACGGGCAGGACTATATCCTGAACCTGATCGACACGCCGGGCCATGTGGATTTCGCCTATGAGGTCAGCCGTTCTATGAAAGCGGTCGAAGGGTCTTTGCTGGTGGTTGATGCCTCCCAAGGGGTTGAGGCGCAGACGCTTGCGAACGTGTACCAAGCGATTGAGGCGGACCATGAAATCGTGCCGGTTCTCAACAAAATCGACTTGCCCGCCGCTGAACCGGATCGCATTCGCACCCAGATCGAAGATGTGATCGGGATTGATGCATCCGAAGCGGTAGAAATCTCTGCCAAGACCGGCATCGGCATTCCAGATGTGCTCGAAGCCATCGTGACCCGCCTGCCCGCCCCCGAAGGTGATCCGGATGCGCCGCTCAAGGCGATGCTGGTGGACAGCTGGTATGACGCCTACCTTGGCGTGGTCGTGCTGA
>CAZBBZ010000226.1:3016-5136 GCA_964489925.1 uncultured Rhodobacterales bacterium | reverse complement strand
GCTGCAAGGTGCGGCAGCGGACTGTAACTCCGCCGGGGAGACCCATGCCTGGTTCGATTCCAGGGTCGCCCACCATTCTCTTCACAGTGGTAGGCAAACCTAAAGACGCGGCTTTAATACAGCCAGCGCACCAAGCCCATTGTCAGCGTTGGAAACGCCACCAAGACCGCAATGCGGATCAGGTCGGACACAACAAAGGGCAGCACACCGCGATAGGTCTGGGCAATCGGCACGTCTTTGGCCAGCGCGTTAATCACAAACAGGTTCAACCCCACGGGCGGCGTAATCAGTCCGATCTCGGCCGACATCAGCACCAGTATCCCGAACCAAATGCCCACCTCTGCTGGCGGGATGCCAAAATCAAGTTGAGTTATGATGGGAATGAAAATCGGCACGGTCAAAAAGATCATCGCCATGGAATCCATCACTGTCCCCAAGATCACATAAAGCAGCAGCATCCCGATCAAGATCGCCCAAGGGCTTAGGTTTGAATTCAAGAAATACTTCGCCAGCGTTTGAGGCACCCCCGCAGAGGACAAGAACGAATTAAACACGCCTGCGGCCACGATGATGAAAAAGATCATGGCGGAGGTTTTGCCAGTGGCCAGCAACGCCTCTTTCAGCGCGCGCGCATCGATCGCGCGGTTTGCAAGCGCCACAAGCGCCGTGCCAGCAACCCCAACGGCGGCCGCCGCCGTAGGGGAAAACGCACCTGTATAAATGCCCCCAATCACAGCCGCAAAAATAAGCACCACGGGCCAAATCGCCACGAGCGCCCCAAAGCGCGCGCGATAGCCAACGCGGGGCAAATCCTGCGCCGCACCGGGGACAAGCCGCGCATAAATCCCAATCGTCACCATATAACCCAGCATCGCAATGATGCCGGGGACCAAGGCGGCCGTGAACAGCTTTTCAATGTTCTCCTCGGCTAAGATCGCATAAACCACCAGCACCACAGAGGGCGGGATTAAAATCCCAAGCGTGCCACCAGCTGCCAGCGTTCCGGTGGACAAGGCGGGCGAATACCCGGCCTTGCGCAGCTCTGGCAATGCGACCTTGCCCATGGCCGATGCGGTCGCAAGGGACGAGCCGCAAACCGCGCCAAACCCGGCTGATGCGCCCACTGCCGCCATTGCCAAACCACCACGCCGATGACCAAGCCATGCTTGGGCGGCGCGAAACAAGGCCGTCGACATGCCGCCGCGCGTGGCAAATTCAGACATCAGCAAAAACAGCGGAATGATCGACAAGGAATAATTCGTCAGCGTGCCATAGGTGAAGGTCTTAAGCTGGCTGTCCATCATCCGCAGATTGCCCGCCACCAGATAGGTGCCAAACAGCCCAATTACGAACATCGCCGCTGCCAGTGGCAGGCGCAAAGCAACCAACAGCAATAGCGCGGGAAAGCTTAGAAGCCCCAGCTGAAACGGTGTAAAAACCTCGCTCAAAAATCCGATCATGACGCCCTGCGTCGGATCAGGGCGCGCGCGCTGCGCAGCACGCAAAACATGGCGGCCAGAAAGAACAGCACCACGCAAATTTCGGCCACCACGTAAGTGGGCCAAAGCGGGATGCCGAGGATCTGGCTTTCTTGAGTATCGCGCAAGCGTTCGCCAAAAATGCTCCAGTTGCCGGAAAGCACTTCGTCAATCATCTGCTCTTGGGAGCGGCGCGGTTTTTTGAAAATCAGATGCCATTGGCGGGTCATAATCAGATAGGCCAGCACCGCCAGCGTCACATCCGCGATCAGGTCCAACAGGCGGTTCACATCATCGCTGAACCGCGCTTTGAACAGATCAATCTTGATATGCCCTTTCTGGATCATCACCCAAGGCAGGGCCGTAAAAAGCGCCAGCCCAACGCCGTAAGTCACCAGTTCTTCCTCGCCCAAAATGGGCCGGATAAAGCTCCACGGCAGGATTTCATAGGCCGCCCCAAACGCGGCGTCTAAGCCCCGGCGCAGCAGTTTGAGCAGAATTGAAACGCAAGTGACAACTGTCGCAAAGATCAGGCCAAGCCCGCCAAGGATGGCAACGGCGGCAAAGATTTGCTCTGCGCGCCGCTCGAAGGTGTCAAAAGAAATCATCACCCGCGCCTATGTCGCCAAGCCGTTGGCTATT
>CAZBBZ010000226.1:0-3006 GCA_964489925.1 uncultured Rhodobacterales bacterium | reverse complement strand
ATGAGCGATTTGGCCGTGTCAATCGCCGCCGTCCCATCAAAACCGGCATCCGCAGCCATCTCGACCCAACGCGCGTAAACCGGAGCGGCCGCATCAATCCAGCGCGCGGTTTCCGCGTCATCCAAGACGATCACGTTGTTTTCTGCTGCCGAGTTTTTGCCACCCTCATCCCCAAACAGCATCACTTGGCCTGCAAATTCCGCCAGCGCCTTGCCTGTTTCGGCATCCAAAATCTGGCGCAGATCATCGGGCAAATCGTCATAGGCGTCCAAATTCATCGCAAGGATAAACACCGCCGTATAAAGCGCGCGGGCTCCGGACATTTCAGTGTGATGGCCCACCAGTTCTTGCAGCTTGATGGAGGGCACAATTTCCCAAGGCACCACAGCACCGGAAATCACACCTTTAGACATGTTTTCAGGGATCGCGGGCAAAGGCATGCCAACAGGGGTGGCTCCCAGCTCGCCCAGCAGATCCGTTACAAGACGCGTAGGACCGCGCAGTTCTTTGCCACGGATCGCCTCTAGGCTGTCAATCGGCTCTTTTGAGTGGATCACGCCGGGGCCATGCACCCAACCGCCCAGCACTTGCACTTCGTCAAAGTCGCTGTCTTGCAAATCGCTTTCGATCAGATCCCAAAACGCCTTTGAGGTCGCAACCGAGTCTTCCATAATGAACGGCAGCTCAAACACTTCGGCTTGGGGAAAGCGCCCAGCTGTATAGCCCGGCAAGGTCAGCACGACATCCACCGCGCCATCAACCGCTTGATCGTAAAGGTCCCCCGGTCGCCCGCCCAGCGACATGGCCGCAAACAACTCCATTTTGATCCGCCCCTCGCTGGCGGTTGCAATCCGCTCTGCCAAGGGGACCAACATCTGGCTGTGCAAATTCGCGCGCTCAGACATAAAGTGATGCACGCGAATGGTGACCTCTTGCGCCTGTGCAAAAGAGGTGGTGCCCAAAATGGCCAAAGCCGCCAGTGTTTTTGCCAATACCAGTGTTTTCACTAATAAACGTGTCATGTCGTCCTTCCCGAAGGTTACGCAATTCGTGCCAGATCAGAACCGGAATCGCTTGATCCAAGGCGTGGGCGCCCCTTAACATCCTGCCTCAGCCCCTAAAAGCCACATTGTTTTGATGGTGCTGCTGTGACTGGCGTATCAACTTCCACGGCCCACGCATTTCGTCTTGGCAAAGTCTTGTTGCGTTCCGCTAAGGTCTGAAAAGAGCCACCTGCGGCCTTTAGGCAAAGCACTAAGCCAGACCGGGGGATGGCGATCTGCCCGTCGTTCTACTTACTTTATGGTAGCCAATACCTCCTAGTTTACATGTGAAGCACCAAGCCCCACCAAATCGCCAGCCCTGTGGACGGTCACGCGATGCCCGGCGGCTTCGCCTTGATTCCGGGCTGGGTGCGAAGAAACAAGTGTCCGCTTCGAGGCCAAGAGCGGCGCCTAGGCCAAGCGCGTAGCCAGACCGGGGGATGGCGATCCTGCCTTATTGACGCGCGCTTTATGGCAGCCAAATGCCTCTAACTTCATGAGTTGCGCCAAGCCCTTGCCAAATCGCCAGCCCTGCGGACGGTCTGGCGATGGACCGGCGCTTCGCTTGATTCCGGTCCGGGCGCATAAAGCAAATGACCGCTTCGTCCCCCTTCCAGGCCAAACCAGATGTCGCTTCCAACACCTCTCATCGCCGATGTTGCCGCACCGCCTGTGCGCAGAGCAAGATCACTGGGCCCAAGCCCACGGCGACGATCACGAGCGAGGGTACGGCTGCACCCTCTAGCCGCTCGTCAGAGGCGAGCCGGAACGCCTGCACCGCCAACGTATCAAAGTTAAACGGGCGCATGATCAGCGTGGCGGGCAGCTCTTTCATCACATCCACAAAGACGATCAGCAGCGCGGTAAGAATGCTTGGCTTCATGATCGGCAAATAGACATGGCGCAGCGCCCCGGCAGCGGTTTTGCCCAAATTGCGCGCCGCGGCGTCCAAGTTCGGGTTGATCGCCGATTGTCCGCTTTCATAAGCGCCCAATGCCGCCGCCAAAAAGCGGATCATATAGGCCATGATCAACAGGGTGATTGTGCCGGTAAACAGCAAGCCGGTGGAAACCCCAAAATTCGCGCGCATGAAGCTATCCAGCGCGTTGTCAAACGCCCCAAAGGGCACCAGCAGACCCACCGCAATCACCCCGCCGGGGATCGCGTAGCCCATGCGTCCTACGTTCACTGCGAGCGAGGATAAGCGTCGTTCATAGGTGTGTTTGAAAAAACCGATGACAATGGCCGCCAGCACTGTGACCACGGCGGCAATCGCGGCCAAAGTGACAGAGTTCTTAGCAAAATCCAAATAGCGCGCGGAAAAGACCGATTGTTCGGAATCGCTGCCCAGCCAGATCAGACCCAAGGTCGGGATTAAGCAGCCAAACAGCACAGGCAGGGCGCAAACCAATGCGGCCAGCGCGCTGCGCGGTCCCCGTAAGGGCATGCGCCCAATACCTTCTTGGCGGCGTTCTGTGGCGTGAAAGCGGGCATCGCCTCTGTTATGGGCCTCGATGCCAGCAAGCAGCAGGGCCATGGCCATAAGCCCAAGGGCCAGCTGTGCTGCGGCGGCGCGATCTGCCAGCGTGAACCAGCTGGTGTAAATCCCAGTGGCAAAGGTCTGCACCCCGAAATAAGCGACCGTTCCGAAATCTGCGATGGTTTCCATCGTGGCGAGCAGCACACCCGCGGCAATCGCCGGGCGCGCCATGGGCATGGATACGCTAAAGAACGCGCCCATCGGGGATTTGCCCAATGTGCGCGCGGTGTAATAGGTCGCGGCACTTTGCTGCAAGAACGCGGCACGGGCCATTAGGTAAACATAAGGATAAAGCACAAGGATCAGCATGGCCGCCGCCCCCCCGGTGGAGCGGATTTCAGGGAACCAATAATCGCGTGGCCCCCAGCCCGTGACCTCGCGCAAAGCGGTTTGCACTATGCCCGGGTGATCCAGAAAATGCGT
>CAZBBZ010000225.1:0-5151 GCA_964489925.1 uncultured Rhodobacterales bacterium | reverse complement strand
ATATTCGATCCCGTCGCGCAAGCCATAGCCCACAAGGGCCGTTGCTGCGCCCAAGAACACGAATGCCAGCACGATGAGTTGAATACGTCGCTGCTTTTTTAGCCCCGCCATGTTTGCGTTCCGCTTGCTAGAGTTGCGTTAATTTCCGCGCCAAAGATAGTCACGGCGGCGGACATATAAAAGAAGATAAGTGTAATTGCGACGCCGGCAAGCGCGCCGTAGGTCGAGGCCATGTTCGGGGCGAGGCTAATATATAGTGAAAACCCATAAGCCGCAGCCAACCAAATTGCCGCTGACATGAACACACCGGGCATCAACTGGCCCCAGCTTAGACGGCGTCTGGAAAGGATGCGGTGCAAAAGGGCCAAGAACCCGATGAGGGCGGCGATGCCGATGGCGAAGCGCAAAAAGCTGATCCATTCGGGGATTTGGATGTCGGTCATTTGCGTCACGAGGTTTTTGGCCAAAGGCGCCAGAACGATTGTTGTGGCGAGGACCAGCGCAACCGCGAGCCCTGCAAGGACGCAAAGCAAGGCCAGCAAGCGTCCCTTGATCCAGCTTTGGCGTGTGGTTGCATCATAGGCGCGTGAAAAACTGACTTGAAGCGCGGCAAATACATTGGATGCGAGCCAAAGTGCGAGCAGGCCAGAGATGGTGATAAGGCCCCCCGGTGCGCCGGATAGCACGTCTTTAAGGACAGGCTCTAGGGTTTGCGCGATATGAGGCGGGGCAAATTCAAACAGCGCATCAATGGCGGCTTGGGCGCGAGATGGTCCCAAGAGTGCTGCGGCGGCAGAGCCGAACAGGATAGTGAAGGGAAACAGGCTAAGAAGGCTCGCAAAAGCCACATAGCCCGCCATGGCCTGCCCGTCGTCATCCATAAAGCGCGCATAGGCGCCTGCGAACACGCGCCAAATGCGCATCATGGGAACACTGGCGCGCCTGTTAACGCAGTTGCCTCGTCCAAACCCAGCATCAGATTGGCGTTTTGAACCGCTTGGCCCGCAGAGCCTTTGCATAGGTTATCAAGGGTGGCCACGATGGTCGCGCGCCCTTTGATCCGGTCGCCTGACACACCGATATGACAGTAATTCGAGCCCGTCGCATCCGCCAGCGAGGGCGTTTGGCCAAATGGAAGCGTGATGATGAACTGTTCATCCGCATAAGCCGCTGTCAAAGCCGCGTGAATGGCTTCAGCGTCGCCATCAACATAGCTGGTCGCCAAAATACCGCGATTGATCGGCACCAGATGGGGGGTGAACTGGATTTGCACATCCCGCCCGACAATGCGCGAGAACTCTTGATCGAACTCGCCCAAATGCCTGTGGGTGCCGCCCACAGCATAGGCTTTGGAATTATTGGTCGCCTCGCAAAACAAGAGATGCTCTTTCAGCGAGCGCCCTGCCCCGGAAAGCCCGTTCTTGAGGTCGCAAATGATGCGGTCCGGGTCGATGACCTTGGCCTCTAGCAACGGGCGCAGCGCGTATTGCACCGTCGCTGCATTGCAACCCGTACAAGCCACGAGACCTGCTTTCGCGATATCTTCGCGATAAAATTCGGTCAGGCCATAAGTCGCGTCAGGTTGCTTTTCAGGAGCATCATGGGGGCGGTCGTACCATTTTTCGTAAGACGCCGGGTCTTCCAGCCGAAAATCAGCACCCATATCAACGACTTTGACGCCGGGCTTAAGCTCTTTGACGATGCTTTGAGACAGGCCGTGGGGCATGGCAAAGAAAACTAGGTCGAGGGATGACACATCCACATCGTCCAGTTTTTGCAGCACCGGCAAATCTAAATGACGCAAATGCGGATAGACCGATGCCATCGTCTGACCAGCCTTGCGATCCGCCGTCAGCGCCTTGATGTTCATTGCCGGATGGCCCGCAAGCAAGCGGATACATTCCGCGCCCGTATAGCCAGAAGCCCCAAAAATGCCGACGTTAAACTGCTGTGTCATTCGAATTCGCCTATTTGCTGTTAAATGGCGCTTTAGGCCATCACTGCGTTAGGTTCAATGTCTTGAAAAACGGCCCCTTTTGGGGCGCGCGGTCCGATCAGGCGCTTCGTCGGTAAAGATCTACGAATTCATAGCCATAAGATAGGTCTTCGATCGGGTTTGGCGCGAGCCCATAGGTTTCCGCGCGCAGAAAATCCATCATGGCTTTTGGATCATCGCCAAAAGACTGGACCGTGTCATGGTCAAGCGGCTCGCCCACACAAATGCGCACGCTTTCCCCAACCCGACGCTTGAACTCGTTCACAAACAGTGCCGTGCGCAAGGTGATGTGCAAATGACTGGCGATCTGGAACAACCGCGAGTTTTGCCCATCAAAATAAATCGGCACCACTGTCGCACCTGATTTGCGAATCAGCTTGCCCGAAAATCCGCGCCACTGGGGGTCCATCGGTTCACCCATTGCACGGTTGGCCGTGGACACAGTGCCGCCGGGAAAAATTCCAATGATCCCGCCATCGTTTAGGTAGTTAAGCGCTTCACGACGGGTTTGCAGATTGGATTTCATCGCCTCTTTCGTTTCATCAAAAGAAACGGGAAGGATGATGCGGTTCAAATCTTCGGCCTTGCGGAAAATCCTGTGGGCTAGAATGCGGAAATCGCCGCGCACGGTGGACAGGATATGGCCAAGCATTAGTCCGTCAAGAATACCATAAGGATGATTGGCAATCACAATCACCGGACCTTCTTTGGGAATGTTGTCAAGCGAGCCTGCGATGAGCTCTAGGCTCAGCTTATAGCGTTCCACCATTACGTCCCAGAAATCCCGGCCCGCGTTCACCTCGCGCTCATAACCTTGAGCTTGCTTGATCAGTTTGATCCGCCCGGTGAGGTTTTCAACAGAGCGAATAAGGGCACGACCTGCTTTGGTCTCTGCCGAATGCGAGTAGGAAATTTCACGTGCAACGTGGCGCATGGCTGCTCTGCTTCTTTTTTTGATGAACCCGCTTAATGCGGGTTTGTGTCTGTCTTATGACATAATGAAAAAGAAGCGGTAAAAACAGCCCCCTCATGTAGATTTGATTGGCTTGGGGGCTATGCCAAAAAAAAGGGCCGCACGCAGCAGCCCCTTTTCGTATTGGTATAAGAAACGATTAACGCTTCGAGAACTGGAAGCTACGACGCGCTTTGCGGCGACCGTATTTTTTACGTTCAACAACACGCGCATCGCGGGTTAAGAAGCCCGCGGCTTTCAGAGCGGCACGGTGTACCGGGTCATAGGTCTGCAAGGCTTTTGAAATGCCGTGCTTTACCGCACCCGCTTGACCGGAAAGACCGCCGCCTTTGACCGTGGCCATCACGTCAAATTCGCCTTCAACACCAGCGATTTGGAACGGTTGGCGCAGGATCATCTGCAAAACCGGACGGGCAAAGTATTTTTCGTACTCGCGACCGTTTACGACCATTTTACCAGTGCCGGGCTTGATCCAAACACGGGCAACCGCGTCTTTACGTTTACCGGTTGAATAGGCACGACCAAGTTCGTCGCGGGTCGGTTCGCGGTGAATTGCCGCTTCGACCTGAGCTGCCGCGTCTGTGCCAGCAGCAGCAGGTGCCGCCGCAGCCGTGCCACCAACAGCCGATTTCAGCTCTTCAAGAGATTTGATTTCATCGGCCATGATCAGGCGCTCCGCGTATTTTTGGAATTCATGGATTTGACGTCGAGCACTTCGGGGGCTTGCGCCTCGTGAGGATGCTCTGCACTTGCGTAAACACGCAGGTTCGTCATTTGAGTGCGTGTCAAAGGACCGCCGGGCATCATGCGCTGAACCGCTTTGGTCAGAACACGCTCTGGGTGCGCACCTTCAAGGATCTGGGTCGCGGTGCGGGACTTGATGCCGCCCGGATGTCCCGTGTGCCAGTAGTAGGTCTTGTTTTCGCGCTTGCGCCCGGTCAGTTGGATCTTGTCGGCGTTTACAACGATCACGTTGTCGCCCATGTCCATATGAGGGGTGAAGCTGGCTTTGTGCTTGCCGCGCAGACGCATGGCGATGATCGTGGCCAGACGGCCCAGAACCACACCTTCGGCGTCAATGATGATCCACTTCTTGTCGATCTCACTCGGCTTGGCTGAGTAGGTTTTCATGTGTTCTTCCTTGCGGGTGACGGGGATTTTCCCGCCGGGTTTATTCCGAAGCCCGCGTTTTAAGGGACTGGGCGTGCAAGTCAATGGGGTTTGAGCGGAAATAACTGTTTGAAATCATGGGGTTGAAATTATGGTATTATTTTACCCCAACACGCGCACGCCAATCCTAACGATATTTTTCACAACATTCCGCAATTCCAAGGGGGGCAAAGTAATCCCCCACCTCAGAAAAGATATAATCACGCACATTTTGGGACAAAATATCTGTCACGGCGCTTTCTTTATAGGAAAACTTGTTTGAGATGTCCGGCAACTCCGCCAAATGGTTGCGCCAATCTTGCGCAAATTCATTGTAACGCAGGATATTCGCCGATTTATGGGTCGCAGCGGCCTTTGCGTGGGATTTCCAGAAAATCAGCGGACCGTTGAGATAACAGTTCACCCAGTCAATCGAGTCCACACTCGTTAATCCGCGCCCCAGATAGAGGTTTTCGTGGCGAATGCCTTTGCCGTGGGAAATGACCGAATTAAACGGGTCGCGGATAAGATAGGTCATCGGCACATCAAGGTCATTATAGATGCCAAACGACCCCCAATGCCCCGATAACAGGACCAACTGTTGCCCAGTTTCTTTTTCGTGATTGCGCAAAATCGTGAGATAACTGTCCGCGAGGTCATGCAGGGAGTTCGTAGATAGCTTTTCCTTGGAAATCGTCACACCCGAGGAACGTTTTGCGGCTTGATCCACCAAATAGTCGCGCTGGCCCTTCACAAGGTCGGGGGTCTTAATGTCCGACAGTTTGAGGTCGCGCGGCGCCACGCTTGGGTCGGACCAATAGGAGTCGGGGCGCATCATCACATGCAGCTTGGGCGTGTACCGCCCGGTTATACCCCAAGCAAAGTTGTAAAACGGAATTTTCCACGGGGTCTTTTCAAGGCCGCGTCGTTTGTGGGTGATCTTTTCGTTGCCGTGGTAATTGACCAATTGCAGTTGGCGCAACACAAACGTCGACCCGCCGCCGCCCAAGCCGTTGATGATAAACATGTGGTT
>CAZBBZ010000224.1:0-5175 GCA_964489925.1 uncultured Rhodobacterales bacterium | reverse complement strand
CCTACCCCCCAATCAAGTGGATACAATTACCAATCTTCCCAATTTGGCGCTCGACACACCTAGCCAAGACCAAGGCGCCGTTCTGGGTGCCGTGGCAGTATCGCCAGAAGCCGCCGAAGAAACTGAAGCGGTGACGCGGGCTGTGTCGAGCGGCTACGATTTGGCGGTTGCGTCTTGTCGTCAGGATGAAGACATCGCCACGGTTGACAGTCTGGCTTGTGTGTCAGAGGCGCTGGCGAAGTATGCCTCCGCGCTGGAAGAACTTGAGCAGGAGTTTTCTGAAAGCCTGCAAGGTGTGAGCGCGATCATTCGAGAAGCGCGCGTTGGTGTGGATGACGTCATTGCACGTGCGGAAACCCGCCTTGCAGCTGCCACCACAGATGCCGAACGCGCGGCGATCAACGCAGAAGCCTTGTCTGAAGCCCAAAACGTCATTGAGGTCGCCCAAGCCCGTATCCGCGAGGCCGTGACCTTGGCCAAGGCAGGTGATCCGGTCATTGAACGTCTTCAAGCGGCACAGGGCGGCGTTGTTGTTGCCGCCCTAGAAACCACAAATGTCGAACTCGCCCGTGCCACTGGTTTGTAGGATCAGATACCGCAGCACGCTGGTCTTTGCGTTAATTATCGCGCTGCTCTGGGGCCATGCGGCACATGCAGAGCAACGCGTCGCGCTTAGTATTGGTAACGCGTCCTATACTGGCCTGACCTCGCTTAAGAATGCGGCGAACGACGGGGCTGATGTGGCCGCCGCCTTGCAAGGCTTGGGGTTTGAGGTTTTTAGTGGCACTGACATGACGCGGGCCCAAACGCTGACCTTGCTAGAGGATTTTAGACAAGCGGCAAAAAACGCGGATATTGTGGTGTTCTTTTATGCTGGTCACGCCTTTCAGATTGATGAGCGCAATTACATCGTGCCTGTCGATGCAAAGCTGAAATCAATGGAAGATGCGGTCGTTGATAGCATGGATCTCAACGTATTTTTGCAAGCGCTAAATGCGTCTGGCGGAACCCGCGTTGTGATTTTAGATGCCTGTCGAAACAATCCCTTGGACGAATTGAAGGAAAGAAGCGCTGATACCTTGCGAAACGGGTTGGCCAAACTGGATCGGGACAAGGATTTTTTCATCGCTTATTCCACGCAGCCCGACAACGTGGCTTATGACGGCATTGACCGGAACAGCTTTTTTACCGAGGCCCTGTTGAACCACATTCATACGCCCGGGCAAAGTGTGTCGGACTTGATGATCTCGGTTCGCCGCGACGTCATTCACGCCACGGGGGGGCAGCAAGTGCCCTTTGACCGCTCTTCGCTCACAGATCAGCTCGTGTTTGATCCGCGCCCCGCGACGGGCAGCCCGGAAACCCTGCTTTGGCAGATCGCTGCAAAGTCACAGGACGGGGCGCTCGCGCAGGTTTATTTGGACCGTTACCCCGACGGTGCGCACCGCGATGCGGCACGGGAGTTGCTGGTGAATCTTCCTGCCGCCAAGCCCTCGTCCTTTGCCGCAGGCGTCGAGGAGACCGAGCTTTGGGATCTTGCGCAACGCACCCGCAGTCGCGCCTTGTTAAGCGCCTATGTCGCAAACTATCCTGATGGGCAGTTTCTTTCGCAAGCAACCGCGCTGTTGACCAAAATACCCGAACGCGATGCCGTGTCCCCGGCCCGCAAATGTGAGCGTCTCGCAACCCATCCCCGCGATACCACGGCCGTGGTTTCAGGCGTATCCTTTGACACCCTAAGCCGCAACGCCATTGAAGCGGTCACGGTTTGCCGGGACGCCATCGAACTTGTGCCAGATTTGCCGCGCTACAAGGGGTTGCTTGCCCGTGCGTTAGCGGCTGCGGGGCAAATCGAAGCGGCCATCGACACTTATGAAGCCGCCGCCGAATTGGGTGACTTGCGCGCTATGGTCAGCCTTGGCCTGATCCATGAATCCGGCACCGGGGTTCAAGCAGACGGCAAACGCGCGTTAGAATATTATGAAAAGGCTGCTTTGGGCGGCCACCCGGATGGTGCAATCAACCTCGCGGTGTCCCTGTTTGAAGGCGTACACCGGCCCCAAGATATTGGCCGCGCGGTTGAATTGCTGTTTGATGCCTCTAATCAAGGTTCAGCTATCGCAAGTTACAATCTTGGAAAGCTAACGCAGGACAATATTGTCGGCTCTTTGGATCAATCGCTTGCGTATTATCGCGCCGCATCTAGCCGGGGTCACGCGCCGGGCCATTTGGCCGCCGCGATCCTGTTGGATCAGGGCTTAGGCGTCCCGGCAGATCCGCAAGCCGCCGCCATAGAGCTTTTGTTTGGCGTCGCGCAAGACGCGGGCCAAACCAAGGACCAACTCGTGGCCCACCCAAAAGGCTGGGACCCGCACACGATCCGCGCAATGCAAGGGTTCTTGGCGGAAGCAGGACTTTACGGCAGCTTAATCGACGGCATTCCGGGGCGCCAGTTTTACAAGGCCATTGATGAGTGGCGCAATGGCGGCTTTGACCCAAAAGTGCTGGTCGATGAATGAGAATGAGCCGCAAGTTTGGGGCGTTTGATTTGTGCGCTGACTTGGGTCAGACTAACGACATTAATCGCATTTCAGGAGCGATACCGTGGATTTGAAAGATCGAATTGAAGGCGTGGCGATTGGCCTGCTGATGGGCTTTGAAAACAAGCAGCCCATGGTGGTGTTTCCAAGCAACGTGAAGGATCACGCGATCCCCGCGCGGTCTTTGGCGGTGCTAAGCCATGAGGACATCAGCAAAGAAGTGGCACTGTTGTTTGAGGACGGTGATGTAACCCGCCCGCTCGTCGTTGGGCGCATCGTGGAACCGGCGTTGAACGAAGATAGCCCAAGCGTTGTTCGCGATGGTGAACTGGTGAAAGTGACTGCGACCGAGCAGCTTGAACTGCGCTGCGGCAAAGCCTCGATCATCATGAAAAAGACCGGCCATATCACGGTGCGCGGCACTTACGTGACCAGCCATGCGAGTGCATCCAACCGTATCCGCGGCGGCTCGGTCAACCTCAACTAATGAGCTACCGCGCCCCTGTCTTGCCAGAGATTGTCCGCCAGCACGCGGAACAGGCGGCGTTTTTGTACACGGTTTATAAGCGGCACAAAGAGAACCCGGATGAGAACCCGGACATGGACGAAGACCGCCTCGCCCGGCTGGAGGAGCGCATCAAGGCGCATCTGGACGGGGTGGCTGTGGCCGGCGAAGAAGGCCGCGCGATTGTGGAGGCGTTATACGCAGAGTACCCGGAGGAGGGGGAGGCTTGGTTAGCCGCTTACATAAGCAGGCAATAGGTTTCAAGAAAGATTGAAAACCTGTATCATGTTTAAGTCGAGAACCCTAGTCGCATAGGTGGGCATTCAGTAGATCAACAGGAAGCGTCACTTTTTTCCAAAATGATTCTGACTGTTTAGCCAACCCAAAATTCCCAACTAAAAATGCCGATTGCTTAAATGGGAAATAGCCAAACAACTGCTTTCCGGCCTTTAGCCCAGTTATTTCCAGCTCTTCAACATTCGCGCCGTCGTAAACGAAAATTCCATCCGTATAGACAAAAACAAAATTGGTGCCGTCCTTGGTGATCGCCTTCAAATAACTGCCGGTATCTGGCGAAAAGACGTCTTCAATTTGGTCGTCAACGGTGCACTTAAACACTTTTCCTTCTTGAATACCCATCAAATATGAATTTTCATTAATTTTGCCGAAGGCGATCACATAGTCATTTGTTGGTACCTCAATCTTTTGCCAATTTCCCTTTTCTAACATCCAATGACATCCGTAGTTTTCGGCAATCTCCTCGTCAAAAATATCTAAAAACTCGTCACCATCCGCTTCAAAGGCCTCTTCAAGCCTTGCCTCCCACGCATCTGTATCGGGAATTGAATGACCACCAAGCAAAATTCGGTTTTCCGACTTCAAAACTTCAATGCTTGTAAAGACAATTTCGTCCGTTTCGGTGGCCTCTATAGGTTTTTGGCGTCCCAATCGCTGCCATGTACGATCGCGCCTGACGTAGGCGTCGGCGTTGGTTCCAATTGCAAAAAGCAAGCCTTCTTGGTTTGTAATTTTGTGGAAATACTTATGGCCCTCTCGCTCTGACCCTGTGCGAACATTTTCAATTCGCGGAGGGTCAGAAAGAAAAACCACGTCCCCGTTGGTCATTAAAGCGATATATTCACAGCCTTCTTCGGTTTCAGGGGCGGTGCAAACACCGGCAACTTCCCCAAGGATCACAAACTTGTCCCACGGTTGTTCAAGCCCGGCCTGATAAACAAGAATAACAGAGTTCTCTGTCGGGGACTCTACTGCCGTTAAGGCCAAGCAGATATTGTCGGACGTTCGCGCGGCGGCAGCGATAATTTTGTATTCGGTATTTTTTTTGGTTAAGCTGTCCAAAGTCATCCCCTTGTTATTACTTTATAAGCCGCGCTTCCTTTGGCCGGCGGCATAACAGTTGCCCTGCCCTTTTTGTTGCTTAGCGGTTTGGCTTGATCGCGTGCCATCTTGGCGGCCATGGCTTGGCATTCCTTGGGCGTGAGTTTAGGTTTTATCTTTTTTAACGAAGCGATGCTAACGGCGGCCAGTTCCTTGATCTTGGCGGTTCCTTTTGGTGATTTGCCGATGCCCTTCTTTTCAATTGCCCCGTTTACATGCGAATGAAGCCCATCATGTTGTTGCGGTGTGACGCAGACACACATGCCTTTTCCGATACTTGGTGCACCTTTCATCCTGTTGGACTTATTTGTTCCTCTACGCGTGCCGCCTCTGTAAACCATGTCAGGAATAATGTGGTGTGCTTCCCCGCCTCTGGCCGCGCATTCTTTTTTGATCTTTGAATGTGAACCAACCAGGCATTTTCCGCGCTTGTAAACGCCATTTTTGGGCTTGCCTATCTTGCAAATCGGCAAAGAATTCCCAGTCGGCGACGCATGATTATTCGTAGACAAATCACCGAACCGTGAAACAGGCTCACCATCCATCTTTACGTTATTAGACCAAGCCTCATTATAACTTTTTCCAGTATTCTTTGAGGTTACGATCCCCTTCTTTGCCGCAGATCCGGCTTCTGTCCCGGTTGTCTTGGTATAGTAGGATAGGTTCTTTTGGCTGACGGTTTCGCCGCCAATTTTGACCGTACCCGTGCCTTTATCATTGTCGCCATCAACC
>CAZBBZ010000223.1:0-5176 GCA_964489925.1 uncultured Rhodobacterales bacterium | reverse complement strand
TTAAGATCAAATGACGTGTCGGTGTCTTCAATAGCCACATCGACAACTTGGTAAATCTCGCCCGCATCGACCTCTTTTGAAATCTCATGCCACGTAATTGCATGGGAGGTCTGGCCCTCCAAAAGCGCCCATGTCGGGACGTTCAAACCGGAGTAGCCGGGCAATGGTCCATCGTGGAAGTTAACTGCGCCCTTCTTGCCAAGCCCAAAAACGCTTTCGGACAACACACGAAGATTGGCGACAGAGAAAAAATAATCCGCCGTTGGTAGATTTTCATCGAGCCCATCAAGCGAGCCCAGATTTGGCACGTCGTTTTTGTCCGCCCAATCAGAAATAAGACTATTGGACGTTATAACGCCAGAAACCTTGCCCCCAGCCCCCAAAAACACCTCTGCGCATTGAATTAGCAGAGTACCATCGCCGCAAAAAATGGCTGTAATCACGTCGTAAGCTCCGAAAAATATACCCGCACCGTTACTTTTACTTGGCGCTTAAGTTACACTTCTAACACCAAAAACGTGTCAAAAATTTGGAAACTATGTTTTTTTGATCGCTTTTTTTTAGCAGCGCAAAATGGCAACACTAAGGAAAGCAACTCAAAGCCGCTAGACGCGGCTTTGGATTTGTCACTGCAATGGGAAAGAGAACGGCCGCTCGAATGTGAAGCTAACGCCACTTGCAAAGCTACCGCTGTCATCTCGTCTTAGAGATACAGCCGCCTGCAGTTCGACATCGCGGTTCAATTGGCGCGTATAAGTCGGCGACAAGGACAAAAATGTTTCTGCCGTTGTAGAGCCTAACGAAACCGTTTCTTGACGGTTTAGCGATGCTGAAAACCCGACGGTTTCCGCTTCGGTCAACTGCTTGGTATAATCCGCGTTCACCCCGGTGAACAATGCCAATTGTCCTGTAGCGCTTGGCCCCAAAGACTGGCTAATTCCGAAACTCAAAGACCCATCAGCTAAAGCATAATCAATGCCCGCGCCGAACAGCAGCGAAAGGTTCCACTCGTCGTCAAGATTTCCGCCCACAATTTCTTCGGTATTGACATAGGCCAGCCCAAGCTGCCCATTTACTGATGTGCGATTGTCCAGCTCAGTGGTCATGCCTGCGGTCACACGACCAGACAGACTTTTGCTTTGCGCAATCCCGTCACCATCAAAGCTGCCCAGCGCCGCCGTCAAAGTATAAGCAGTTGTTTCGCTTCGATTATACGTCAGATCGCCTGACACGTTATAATCAACATAAGGCACCAACTCAGCGCTTCGTGGGTCAAAATCTACATCCACAGCAGTAAACGTGACACGTCCCCGCGTCAGACGATTGATTTGTCCGTTATAGCTAAGCGATCCACGAACTGTTGTTCTGTCCGCATCTTGGTCGATCAACGAGAAATCTGATTGAACCTGTTCAAACGATATCGGCGACTTGTTGTAAGAAACGGACCCAGAAACTGCCGAAGACCGGCTACGTTCATTTCTGAACGATAGGCGCAACGAAGGTCGCGAAACGCTAATGTTGCCGCCATTACTTAAAACAAACCCAAGCGTTGACCCACTGGTTGCAGCAATTCGGGTGGTTTCCGTTTCGCTAACAAGCGACGCGGAAACCCGCGTATAGCTTCGCATCCCCAAGTCTTGGCCCGAGAAATTGAAGTTGTTATCCAACTGGAACGTCTGGGTTGCCGTACCAGTAAGGCGGACCCCCTGAGCGCTTACAGTTTGCGGCAAGGCCACAAACGAAAGCATAGCACCGGCTAAAACAGCGCTATGCGATAAACTAACTTTGGGATTAACCCGCTGTGCCAGCTCGATATTTTCTTGCTGTTTCGCAAAAAGCTGATCTCTCATACCTTTTGCGAAACGCTTTAGTTGAACGTAGCGCATTCGACCCCTGCCCTCGTTTGTGCTTTTTATTTTTGTTTATTCAAAGAGTTTGCGCTCTGGGACAACAATGATGTCGCCTTCGGTCACTCTCAAATTATTCGATATAGTAGCGCCATTTTCGACCGCACGATAGTTGAAAAGAAAGATGGTTTCTTTTCCTGTACGATCAGTCCGACGCAGCTGAATGCGTTTGTCGGCAGCGAAAGGCGTTAGACCTCCAGCATCTGCGATTGCCTGCAACAACGATGCCCCAAGACGAACTTCGCGAAGTCCAGAGTCGTTGATTTCACCGATGAAGTAGACCGCAATTGTTTCTGGATCTTCTTCGTCCGCGTTTGGATCAGCTAGTGCAGCGAGCGCAACTGAAACAGACGGCGTGATTGAAAAGCCAGGTGCCAAACGCTCGATGATGATACGTTCGATTGCTTGCACGGTATTTCCTGCGGCGCGGATGTTTCCGGCAATAGGCATCGAGATGCCACCGTCAGGGCGAACAAGAAGTTCGCGGTTAAGGTTGGCGTCCTCTAGGACGGAAATTGAAAGTACATCCCCAGGCTGTACTCGGTATCCCTGTGCCAGTGCAGCCGGAGCAAGCAGTAGCGCAGCAAAAACTAAAAAGATCCGTTTCATTAAACTTTACCTCGTTGGATCAGATGCATCATTCGACATCTAACTATGGGCCATTTATCGGCTTTTTCCAAAGCCCTGTGAAATATAGGAAATTGTTTGCGCTGTTGTTGCCACAGTGGGCAAAAAGGCCACGGAACAATTCCCCCGAAAATTCATGTAAAACCTAGCTGTTTTCTTTCGAAATGGGAACCAACTTTCGCCCCAAGGTCCTAGACCCCAAGCGCACGCTCAAAATATGGTTTGTTAACAATCAGGCGGCAGGTTGAAGCATGTTTTTTGCCTCTTTTCTAAAGATTGGGACGACAAATGGTCGATACTTTCAGTTCACACGTTACATCAATCACCGCACCGCCTGAGCGCGCGCTGGCGGTTTCGCCAAACGACTCTGACGATCTTCCCTACGTTAGTCGCGCCATTTATGTGGGCACAGCCGGTTCACTGCGCGTCCTAACTTTGGAAAACGATGACGTCACTTATACGAATTTTGTCGGCACAAAGGTGCTGCGGGTGAAACGTGTGTTTGCGACCGGAACAAGTGCAACGGACATTGTGGTTGAGTGGTAGAGAACCGATATGACCATTCTTGGACGGGGGCTCTACATTGCCGAAGCCCAGTCACCGCCGATTACAGTCAACGCGGCGCCCTCAATTGCACCAGTGCTTTTGAACTTCGATCTCGTATCCAACAACGCGCCAGTTGGGAACAACCAAAATCTGATTTTCGATGTCACGCCCTTTACCGCACCGAATTCAGGGCCAATCGGCATGGCGCAAACGTTGGAATTCAACATCACGTCGCCAATTTAGCGGCTAAATTTCAAGGCTTGGATGTATGACTGTTTACCCAGAACGCGATAATTTTACGATCCTTACCTATGCCACCGACCCCGAATTTGACCCGCTTTTCGTGTCGCGGATAAATGGTGATCCTGCATTGATTGGCGCGCCCTTGCCCCTATCAATTGGCGGCACCATGACAATCACCGCAGATGGCACCAGCACGTTTGACGACACTGGATTCACTTGGCCATTATCAGGGCAATCAAAAGCAGACGGTGTAATCGCAGAAATCAGCGACGGCACAAATTATGTGTCCGTCGCTGTGAGTTTTCGGATCAATCGACCGAGTTAACCAAACGGTTGATCTAATAAGGGCGGATCTACATCAATCAAGGTTGCCGTGTAGGTGCTATCAACACCAATGTTGAACTCAATGACTGTGTCTGTACCATCAGAATTTGTGGTCCAATCAGGGCTTAGAGATTGATAAAGACCTTCAACGCTATCAATGATGATATCGGTTGCCCCGAAGTTGCGCATGACCAGCGTGTCGCCTTCCTCAAAATCTAGATCAGTGACCACATCAGCGTCGCCATTGTCGGCCAAGTTCTTATCAAATACGAATACATCCGCGCCAGAACCGCCCGTGTATTCATCACTGCCGTTGCTACCAACAAGAAGGTCGTCCCCGTCATTGCCGTTTACGGTGTCATCACCAGTCCCGCCATAGACGCTATCGTTATTCGCACCGCCATCCATATTATCATTGCCGTCATTCCCGGACATGCGATCATTGCCAGCGTCACCGGCCATCAAATCATCATCGTTGCCGCCGCGCATCGTATCATCGCCCGCACCGCCGCTGACAGTATCATTGCCGTCGTTGCCTTCAACGAAGTCATTGCCATCGCCGCCATCAACAGAGTCATTGCCGTCGCCGCCCACAACGTAATCATTGTCAGCGCCTCCGTTCATGGTGTCATCACCACTATTGCCCCACATCCGATCATCGCCAGCGCCACCGTTGACTTCATCGTCACCGCGTCCGCCCTTGATTGTATCCTCGCCCAAGCCGCCATTCATGACGTCCTTACCAGCAGACCCAATCATTCGATCATAGCCAACACCGCCATCCATCAGGTCGTTGCCGCCACCACCAACAAGGTAATCGTTGCCGCTTTCACCTTCTAAGGTGTCATCAGACCCGCCACCGCGGATCGTGTCATCGCTGTTGCCGCCCGAAACAGAGTCCAGTCCTGACCGACCATAAATCACATCAGCACCGTCACCGCCGTCAACCGTGTCATCGTCGCTACCAGCATCAACCGTGTCGTTGCCACCCCCGGCGGTAACCATGTCCGCACCGCCCAACAGCAAAGCATTTTCGCTCGCGGCTGTGCCGGTATAGGTGTCTGCTGCTGCTGTCGGTGCAGATGGTGTCGCCCCAGATTCTGCGTCTGCAGTGACGTTGTCTTGACCGACCGTAACCGAATAGGTTTGGCTTGTTCCAAACGCTGCCCCCGAAAACGTCACATCATATGTAGCGTTCGCAGCCACCGCTAAAGCATAGCCGCCAGAGTCCCACGTCACCGTAGAAAACGTATTGTTCCCATCCGTCGCGGTAACAGTAACACCGCCAAGCCCTTCACCAACGTCATAAAAGTCATCGCCATCCAAATCATTGATTACAACGCCAGTGATCACCGGATCGAGCGCCCCTGTCGCACCGAAATGCTGGGTCGTAGAAAATGGGCCAATCGAATTTCCTGCACCAACGGCCTGATAAGCCATGCCAAAATCTTCAAACCCTTCCGACAACATCGACAGACGGTGACCCGGCGGGTTTTGAATACCATTAATGCCCGGCCCCCAATCAATGT
>CAZBBZ010000222.1:0-5178 GCA_964489925.1 uncultured Rhodobacterales bacterium | reverse complement strand
TTGATCGCTCGGGCGATGTGTTTCGCCATGCCAATTTTGCCGGAAGCTCAAAAAACGGCGGTGTGCTGGTCCTAACCGGGGATGACCATACCTGCGAAAGTTCCACCACCGCGCATCAGTCTGAATTTGCGCTGGTCGATGCGATGATCCCGGTTTTCAACCCCTCCAACATCGAAGAACTGGTCGCCTACGGTCTGCACGGCTGGGCGCTGTCGCGGTTTTCAGGCGCTTGGGTGGGGCTAAAGGCGGTTAAGGACAATATCGAAAGCTCTGGCTCTGTCACTTTACGCCTAGAGGATTTCCACAGCCAAATTCCAAGCGGTTTTGATATGCCAGAAGGGGGGTTAAACATCCGCCTTGGGGACACGCCGTTGGACGCAGAGGCGCGTTTGCATCAGCACAAGCTTGACGCCGTGCGCGCCTATGTGCGTGAAAACGAGTTGAACCAGATCACCTGGAGCGGTGGCCAAGCCCCGCGTATCGGTGTGATTTCCACAGGCAAAAGCTATTTCGACACGCTACAGGCGCTCGAATTCCTTGGCATTGATGAAGCCAAAGCCACCCAAATCGGTCTGCGCTTGATGAAAATCGCCATGCCTTGGCCGCTAGAGCCATCTGGCATCCGCAATTTTGCGCGCGGTTTGGATCGCATAATCGTCGTTGAAGAAAAACGCGGCCTGATCGAGGATCAGTTGCGTAGTATCCTTTACGGCGGGGCCTCGACCCCGGTGATCGAGGGCAAAAAAGATGCGCAAGGGGCAACCCTGTTTCAAGCCGAAGCTGCGCTGAATCCGGTGCAAATCGCTGCCGCTATCGGCACGCGCATCGACGATGCACAGCTAAAGCCCCGCACCGATGAAGCGATGGCTATGCTGAATGCGGATAACGCCCCGAACTTGGCCATCCGCAAACCCTATTTCTGTGCAGGCTGCCCGCACAATACCTCGACCAACCTGCCGGCAGGCACCCGTGGCTATGCGGGCATTGGCTGTCACTACATGGCGCTGTTCATGGATCGCGGTGTCGAGGGCTTCACCCATATGGGCGGGGAAGGCGCGAATTGGATTGGCGAAGAAGCTTTTTCAACCACCCCGCACATGTTTCAGAATATTGGCGATGGCACCTATAATCATTCTGGGTTGATGGCGATCCGCGCGGCGGTCTCGGCCAAGTCGAACATCACCTATAAGCTGCTTTATAACGATGCGGTGGCGATGACCGGCGGGCAAGCCCATGACGGTGCCTTGGATGTTTACCGGATCATGGCCGAAATCAAAGGCATGGGTGTTATGCGCATCATCCTGATGGCCGATGATCTGGAGCGTATTGATCGCGCCCGCGTGCCAAGCGGCATTGATTTGCGCAGTCGCGAGGCTTTGGATGACACGCAAAAAGAGCTTGCCCAAATCAAGGGCGTCAGCGTTTTGGTGTATGACCAAACCTGCGCTGCGGAAAAACGGCGCCGCCGCAAACGGGGGCTGATGGAGGACCCGGATCATCGCCTGGTGATTAATGATCGGGTTTGCGAGGGCTGCGGCGATTGTGGTGCCGTGTCCAACTGCGTTGCGCTGACCCCGCTGGAAACGGAATTTGGCCGCAAACGCGCTATTGATCAGTCGGCCTGCAACAAGGATTATTCCTGCGTCAAAGGCTATTGCCCGTCGTTTGTATCCGTGCGCGGGATCACTGAAAAAACCAAAACGCAAAGCTTGCCTGCGATTGGCGAGATGCCTGATCCAGCGGTCAAACCTGATCTAAAGGGCACCTATGCCATCGCGTTAACGGGTGTTGGCGGTACAGGCGTTGTCACGGTCGGCGCGATCCTTGGCATGGCCGCTCATATCGAAGGCAAAGGTGTGGGTTTGATCGACATGGCGGGCCTTGCGCAAAAGGGTGGGGCGGTTGTGAGCCATATCCAAATCGCCAACGCGCCTAACGATATCAACGCCATCCGCATCGCGCGCGGTGGGGCCGATCTGGTCTTGGGCTGCGATGTGGTGACCAGTGCGGGGGAGGCAATGATCGCCTCTCTGAACCGGGTCACGGGGCGGGCGGTTGTGAACACCTATGGGATGATGACCGGGGATTTTGTGCATGATCCCGATTTTCAGCTGCCCGTCGATCTGATGGTGGAGCGGATCAAAAAATCCCTGCCCCCGGAAAATTCAGCATTCGTGAATGCCACGGCGATTGCGCAGCGCGCCTTGGGTGACACCATCGGTGCCAATATGTTCATGGCCGGGGTTGCCTATCAAAAAGGGCATATCCCCTTGCAAGCGGCGGCGATTGAACAGGCGCTTCAGATGAACGGCGTGGCTGTTGAGTTCAATGTGGCGGCGTTTCGTTTGGGCCGCCAATGGGTTCTGGATGCCAGCAGCGTAGAGGTTGCTGAAGACCTTGCGCCAACTCAAACCTTGGACGATCTGATTGCGGCGCGCGCGCGGGATCTGACGGCCTATCAGTCAAAGGCTTATGCCCGCCGTTATGTGCGCCTTGCAACGCTTGCCAAAGACGCGGACGGGGAGGGCGCTTTTGCTTGGGCCGTGGCGCGCAATGGGCATAAACTGATGGCTTATAAGGACGAATATGAGGTCGCGCGGCATTACGGTCCTGACTATGTGCAACGCCTTAAAGAAGAATACGGCGATGACGCAAAGCTGTCTTTTCATCTTGCCCCGCCGATGTTTGCCAAAAAAGATGCCCAAGGCCGCCCGATGAAAAAGGAATACGGGGGCTGGATGTTGCGGGGGTTTGGCTTGTTGCGGCGGCTAAAATTCTTGCGCGGCACGCCGTTTGATCCTTTTGGGCGCAGTCATGAACGCCGGGTTGAACGCGCTTTGGCGCGCGATTACGAGGCGCAGATGCGCGATCTTGCTGCCCGCTTGGGGGATGTGGATTACGACACGGCTCTTGCGCTTGCACAACTTCCGAGCGAAATCCGGGGCTATGGCCATGTGAAAGCGGCCTCGATCGAAAAGGCGCAGGCGCGCCGGGCCGAATTGCTGGACCAGCTTGCCAAGGCGACGGCGAAAGCTGCCTAAAAACTTACCGGCCTAATTTCGTGGGCGGGTAGGGGGTGGTTGTTTGGTGATCCCCTCCCCCGGTTTAAGCGTTTCGGCCTAAACCCACGTCCCCCCGCCCATAGGTACGATTTTAACTGCGTCTGTTTATGCCGCCTTCAGCGTCTTATCCGCGAGCTCTAGCATCCAGTTTGCAGGCGGTTTCATCCGCGCGCGCAACCGCGTTACTGTCCAGCGCGGGCGCAGCTGCCCAAGTTCAAACCTATGGGACGGTGCCATATGCCAGCGGCTTTCAACCCCTTGTGCGCCCCCTTCGGCAGCCGTTAACAGCAACGGCAGAACGCGCCCGGTTTCAGCCGCCAAATGCAAGCGGCGCACGGGCGTTAGCCCCGGCGGTTCGCCAAGTTCAGCCACCACCACAGGGGCCGCCCCTGCACGCAGCGCTTCTTCCATGCACCACAGCATGTCAGGCGCGCGGATCGCATCGACAAACACAATGCGGGCCGGGTTCAGATACGGTGCAATGCCATCGGCGCAAATTTTATCCGGCCCCCAAGCGGGGCGAATCCATAAAATCGGCCCCGTTGTTTGGGCGGCTGTCAGGATTGCAAACAACCGCCGGGCCGGGCCACAAAGTTCATGCACACGCCCGCGCGCAAAAGAAACATCATCGGTCAACGCGACCTCTGGCAGCGTACTTACTGGTTTACGAGTGAGCGGTGCAATCGACATGTTCTTGTTATGTTCTAGTTTTGAAATCCAATCAAGAGGCTATTTCGAACAAACATGAAACTTGTATGGTCTAAAGCAAACGCCCTAATGTTAGGCGTTTGCTTTTCGATCGTTTGTGCACCTCAAAAACGAGCGAAGGAGCGACCAAATTGGCCGCTCATAGAAATTCTTTAGGCAACTTCCGCCAGCATTCGTGCCTTGCCGCGGCGGGCCAGCCCAGAACTGGTTGGCTTGCCTTGGCTTACGAATTTGCGCAGACCTTCAGCGGTGCGTGTGCTTGGCTCGATGCCCGCCTTCATAAGAACATCGCGCCCGTCGCGTGACGTGGCCCAACGCACAATGCTTTCAACCCCGTTGCCACTACTTTGCTCATCTCGGATCGCATCATCAATCGCAGCCAACACCACAGAGGCATATAGTTTCTGCAAGCGGCGCGCCTGTACGGCAACTTCTTGGGGATCATTTGTCATGGTTATACCTGTTGCTTATTACTCGTTAAGAAGCTCTGTCTTCTCTGGTGATTGTGGTCGAATTCTGGTTCATTTTACGCGCTTGGGTTGTGGAGGCAAAAACACGCTGTTTTCCGCCAGCGCTGAATATCTCGACAAAGCGCTAAAACTTCGTTACACGATCCCACATGAGAAACTCGATCTGCATTTGTGGAATTATTATCACCGGCTGACATTTCAGCGCGGGCGTTTCTCTAATTGTTTTCCAAACATGCATGACAGTGATAGGCCCGCGCCGGTACCGGCGTAAAAAGGCATATGGCTATGGTAGACATCAAACTTTGGAATACCGCGACGCGCAGCAAAGAGGTTTTTGAACCTTTGGATGCCAGCAACCTGCGCATCTATGCCTGCGGGCCTACGGTTTATGATCGTGCGCATCTTGGCAACGCGCGCCCGGCGGTTGTCTTTGATGTCTTGGCCCGCTTGATGCGCCACGCTTACGGTGCCGATCACGTCACCTATGTGCGCAACATTACGGATGTGGATGACAAGATTAACGCGCGCGCCGCAGAAAGCGGGCGCAGCATCAGCGAGATCACCGAAGAAACCGTTGGTTGGTATCTTGATGACATGGGCGCGCTTGGTGTGATCCCGCCAGATCATCAGCCGCGCGCAACGGAATACATCGCGCAGATGGTCTCGATGATCGAAGAATTGATCGCCAAGGATCACGCTTACGAAGCCAAGGGCCATGTGCTGTTCCGCGTGCGATCCTATGCGGATTATGGCAAGCTGTCCGGGCGTTCTGTGGACGATATGATCGCGGGCGCGCGTGTTGAAGTCGCTCCTTACAAAGAAGACCCGATGGATTTCGTGCTGTGGAAACCTGCGGGCGATGGTCCGGGATGGGAGTCACCTTGGGGCAACGGGCGACCGGGGTGGCATATCGAATGTTCAGCCATGGCGCGCGAATT
>CAZBBZ010000221.1:0-5181 GCA_964489925.1 uncultured Rhodobacterales bacterium | reverse complement strand
CGATATGCGCGGCAAACTCGCCTCCCGCCCGGCCCATGCGGTGATCCGCGAAGCTGAAAAGCTGGTCGATGCGGGCTGCCGTGAATTGCTGGTGATTTCGCAGGACACCTCTGCTTACGGCGTGGATACCAAACACGCCGAAGCGCGCGGCCACCGCGCCCATATCACCGACCTCGCGCGCGATCTTGGCAGCTTGGGCGCGTGGGTCCGGCTGCATTACGTTTACCCCTACCCCCACGTGCGCGAATTGATCCCGCTGATGGCCGACGGGCTGATCCTGCCCTATCTCGACATCCCCTTTCAACACGCCCACACGGACACCCTGCGCCGCATGGCCCGGCCCGCAGCGGCTGAAAAAACCCTCGATCGCATTGCAGAATGGCGCGACATTTGCCCGGACATCACCCTGCGCTCTACGTTTATCGTGGGCTACCCCGGTGAAACCGAAGCGGAGTTTCAGACACTTTTGGACTGGCTTGATGAAGCGCAACTCGACCGGGTTGGCTGCTTTCAATACGAAAATGTCGAAGGCGCGCGGTCAAACGCTTTGCCCGACCACGTCGATCCGGACGAAAAGCAGGACCGTTGGGACCGCTTTATGGCGAAATCCCAAGCGATTTCTGCCGCAAAGCTGGCGAAAAAAGTTGGTCAATCCCTGACGGTTATCGTTGATGAAGTGGAAGAAGATGCCGCCACTTGTCGCACGAAAGCGGATGCGCCGGAAATCGACGGCAATCTATTTATCGACGACGGTCATTTGGACCTAAAACCCGGAGATTTGGTGGAGGTCTTGGTGGATGAGGCGTCAGATTACGACCTCTGGGGGACCCCGGTGAGTTAATTCACCGCGATCCCCAAAGTTGCGCTTGCACTTATTGTTGATCCACCGCCAAACCATCGGCTGGCGTCATGGCAACAAAGACACTTTCATAGATGACTTTCTCGCCCATGCGTTGGGTCGCATCGCCGATGATGTCCAAGCTCGAAATCGCGCCGATCATTGCCATGGCCGCGAATAGTCCCATTTCCAGGCTGATCCCGCCACTTTCGTCTTTGGCAAATCTGTTGGTTGATTTGATAGGTGTCTTTTCTTCCGTGCGTTTGGTCATGTGTTGGGGCTCCTTTTGCACGCGCTGCGGTCCTTGGAGGGGGGGCAATGCCGCTGCACCTGCATTATCATATGTGTGTCATGTCTGATCTTCTTGTCAGCAAATACCTACCGAATTCTCGGATGATTTTCCACGTCTAGTTTACGTTCAGGTAAACCAAAAATTAATGCCCCTAGGTCATGGGGTTTTCCCTTGAAAAACAAGGGCAAACCACAGCGCACATTTGTGCGACTTTTCAACAAACTCTCGCCCATTTTGAAGCGGATATTTCGCGAACTGAATTGACCAATGGTGATTTGGAAAATCAGCTTTGAAAGGACGACGGCGTGAACGCGAGCATTTTGGGAAACATCTTGGGGAAACTCGGACAGGCACCAACCACAATTGGGCAGTTGGCCTCCGGACTTAACCCAAACGCGTTTTTGGAACGCCGCAAGACCAAAACAATGCGCGCCCCTCGCGCGGCGCAAAACACGCAAGCTTTTGAAGGCATCGTTGTGGGTACATTTGCAAAGCGCGCTTTGGCAGTGCTTTGCCAAGCGGCCACCGCCGGGGGTGCGGCATCGCCTGCGCAACAGGCCGTGATGCGCAGCATGATGGAACGGTTTGCCGGGCGCATTTTTTCAAGCGAAGAAATAGATCGCTTGCTTAACAATGTGGTCGCGCTTGACAGCTTGGATGAATTTCGCAGCCTGTCCCTTGGTCTTAGCGAAGACCAGCGCGAAACGCTGCTCCGCGCGTCTATTAAAGTGATCACGGCGGATGACAATTTTACGAAAACCGAATGTCGCTATCTAGCTGATTTATACGCGGGCTTTGGCATTTCCACGTTTCGGTTTGAAACCATTGTGGACGAAGCTTTGGGCCAAACTGCGGTTGCCGCATAAATGCACCGCCCAATGAAATAGGACGCCGGCCTGCGCCGACGCCCTGAATTCTCAAAAGTGCTACTTGAAATCTCACATACTATCTGCGCGGTTAACGCATTAACCTAGCGTTAACCTATATGGCCGGGTCGATTCTTCACCCATATGGGTGAAAAATACGAAAAACTTCCCCGGCTTTGCGCAATAAAAGAGACAAACCGCATGTTTACCATTGAACATACCTTTGACGCGACGGTCATCACTTTGACCGACGAAGGGTCAAAACGCTTGCAAGAAGATATTACTGTCACCGCCTTTGATGATTGCGTGACCCTTGAACAGTTCGATAGCCGACTGGATCAAGTTCAAGAGATCACCTTTTCCACAAAACAACTCACCGAAATTGCGGCGGCGCTGGATTTGCCCGAAGGCATCTATCGCAGTGTCGCGGATATGCGCCCGCAATCGGACTCGCAACCGGGCCCGCAATCAGATTAGTGCATCAATTGGTTTAGGACCGCCCCCTGACCGAATGCCCCCTGACCGAATTGGGTGGCTCGACCTTAGAAATCCCTTTAGACCTTTG
Source organism: uncultured Rhodobacterales bacterium (assembly GCA_964489925.1). GTDB lineage: Bacteria > Pseudomonadota > Alphaproteobacteria > Rhodobacterales > Rhodobacteraceae > CAYLLD01. The sequence continues at coordinate 2,620 of CAZBBZ010000221.1, read as the reverse complement.
CAGCGATCATGCCCGCCGGACGTCGAAAGGATTTATCATGGAACGGTTGTTTGAGGACTTCACCGAGCAAGAAGAACTCGCACGCCTCGGCCCGACGGCGTTTCGGTTCTGGTTTGGCATGACCATGACCGTCTTTTTGGCAGCACTCTTGCTTTATCTCGCGATCCAATTGCCCGATCTGCCGGCGGTAACACGCGCGCTGTTTCTTGCCTTAGGATTTGGCGCTGGCATGATGGCACTATGGATCAACCGCAATGGGCGCCAAGCGATCATCTTGACCAAATCGGGTTTGCACGACACCCATGGACGCGAAATCGCTGCCATCGATAATATTCGTAGCGTGGATCGAGGCTACGTTATTTTCAAACCCTCCAACGGATTTGTAGTGCTTCTAAAAGACCCCGCAAGCCGTGCATGGGAACCCGGCCTTTGGTGGCGGTTTGGTCGCCGCATCGGAGCCGGGGGCACGACACCGGCTGCCCCGGCCAAAGATATGGCTGATATTTTGAACTTGCTGCTAAAAGAACGCGCAGACGAGGCCAAAGAAAACAGCGCCGCTTAACGTCACGTCGCTATAAAGCCTTACAGCCCTTTTGCTTTGTAGCTATCTGCCACCCGCTCGATCGCGACGAGATACGCGGCCACACGCAAGTCTTCAACATCATCGCGGCTATGCCAAACATTGCGCATCACATCATAGCTATCGCGCATGGTATCATCGAGCCCCGAGCGCACAAGTTCCAGTTCGCCAGCCCCGTTTAGATATCGTTTCTTGAAGTCATCCGACAGGTTTTGCCCAGTGGCCTCTAACTCTTCGATCAACAAACGGTTCTGAGCTTCTTCTGCGCGACGTTGCATGCGGCCAAATCGAATATGGCTTAAATTCTTAACCCACTCGAAATAACTGACCGTCACACCGCCCGCATTGGCATACATATCCGGGATAATCACCGTTCCCTTTTGGCGCAGGATTTCATCCGCGCCAGCGGTCACCGGACCATTGGCCGCCTCAATGATCAGGGGCGCTTTCACGTTTTTGGCGTTGCCAAGATTAATCACCGCCTCCATCGCCGCCGGGATCAGAATATCGCAATCTTCCTCCAGCGCGGATGCACCATCTTCGTCAAAACTCGTGGCCCCCGCAAAGCCGTTCACACCGCCAGTTTCAACGATATGGGCGCGCAGCGCCTCGATATCCAAACCCGCAGGGTTCGCCACGCAGCCATCCCGTTCGATCACATGGGTGATTAAACAGCCGTCTTCTTCGGATAGAAACTTCGCCGCGTGAAAGCCCACGTTGCCCAAGCCTTGCACAATCACGCGCTTGCCATCCAGCGTGCCAGCAAGGCCGCTTTTGGCCACGTCTTCTGGATATCGGAAAAACGCTTGCAGCCCGTATTGCACACCGCGACCCGTCGCTTCGACCCGGCCTTGAATACCGCCTGCGTTCAACGGTTTTCCTGTCACGCAAGCTTTGCCGTTGATATCCGTGGTGTTGATCCGCTGATAGGCATCCGCAATCCACGCCATTTCCCGCTCGCCCGTCCCCATGTCCGGGGCAGGCACGTTTTGGGATGGGCAAATCAAGTCCCGCTTAATCAACTCGTAAGCAAAGCGCCGCGTGATCTGTTCCAATTCTTCCGCGTCCCACGCGCGCGGATCAATCACCAAGCCGCCCTTTGAGCCGCCAAAAGGGGCCATCACCAATGCGCATTTATAGGTCATTAGGGCGGCCAAAGCTTCCACTTCGTCCTGATCCACAGCCATGGCAAAGCGAATACCGCCCTTTACCGGTTCCATATGTTCCGAATGCACCGCGCGATAGCCGACAAAGGTCTGGATATCACCGCGCAGGCGCACCCCGAACTGTACCTTATAGGTCGAATTGCACACCCGAATTTTCTGGATCAACCCATCGGGCAGGTCCAACAGCCCCGCCGCACGGTTGAACATAAGATCAACGCTTTCGCGAAAAGACGGTTCTGCCGTGCCAGTCGTGGCCGTGCCTGTCGTGAAGGTTCCATGCATGTCAAATATGTCCTGAATTCTGATCGCTTGAAGGTTGACCCTGCATCCCAGAAAATCATTTGGAAAAGGCTAACGCGCCCAGTCTAAAAATAAAAAATGTCGAAAAAACGATTAGTTTTTGCGCGGTTTGGCCCGACGCGTCGGCGCAGCTTCGGCCGGATTTTCAGGCCAAGGGTGCTTGGGATAGCGCGCGCGCATGTCTTTGCGCACATCACTGTATGAACTTTGCCAAAACCCCGGCAAATCCGCTGTTTTCTGCAGCGGACGCCCTGCCGGGGACAACAGTTCAAACACCAACGGCACGCGCGCAAGCCCCAAGACGGGGTGCGTCGTCAGCCCGAACATTTCTTGCAGGCGGATCGCAACCATCGGGGCCGCACCGCTATAATCAATCGCCACTTTGCGCCCGGTTGGGGCCAGATAGGTTTCCGGTGCCAGTTGATCGAGCTGTCTTGTCGCGTTCCAATCAACCTGCCCCAGAAGGATCTCGCGCATGTTCAGCCGGGCCAAATCCTCGATCCGCGACATGCCGCTTAGATGTGGGGCAAGCCACGCTTTAACATCACCCGCCAAGCCCGCGCTCGACAGATCG
>CAZBBZ010000220.1:0-5202 GCA_964489925.1 uncultured Rhodobacterales bacterium | reverse complement strand
CAAACGGTTTCGCCGTTAGGCGAATGCGATCATGGGAAGGGTTACTCTGGTAAGGGTTTGTTAAGGAAATACGAAAAACTGCTGTACGGGATGTGTACAAACGGTTTCGCCGTTAGGCGAATGCGGTCATGGCGTTAGTTACTCTTGGTAAGGGTCTGTTAACGAAATATCAAAAAGTGCTGTACCAGATGTGTACAGGTTGTGTACGGGATGTGTCTCTTGGAGCTTACCTCTAAGACATTGAAATAAAACAGTAAAAAACTTTATTTTTGCTGATGTTGATCGGTTTTGGCAAAAAATGGTGTCAAATTTACTTTTCATTAACCAAATCCGAAGCATTGCAATGCTGGCAAAAGTGCGCTCTCAACTTACCCAGCAGGGGTCAGTTAAAGTCGCCTTGCACGAACCAGCCCCCAGAAATTTCTTTACCAAGCGCGTTAAACAGCCACAGGCTTTCGCCGGTGATCGTCGTCACCTCCCAATAATCGCGCGGCCCTGATCGCCAGTTGGGATCATCCAGCCACCATTCCGGCGCAATCCGTTCCGGCCCCCGTGCATCGGCAATTTCAAAGCTACGCCGACGCCAAACAAACTGCGGCGGCGGGCGGCCATCTTCCAAGATTTTTATATGTTCGGGGCGAAACATCACCACGGGCCGCTTGGTGCGCGGCTCTGGCCAATCGTCGGTCGGCTTTGAGTAGGCCGCTGACATCACGATCGCCGCTTTTTCCGGGATATAGCTTTGCGCAGGCGCCAACCGGGTCATCGCTTCCAGCCCGACCCGCGCAGCCAGGCGCGACAACAACTGGTCAAACCCGTCATCCCCCCCCGGTGACATACGGGCCTTCGCCGCTTCGACCGCTTCTAGGTGCCCCTTGTGTTGCTGAGGCGTTAACGGCTCGGTCACATAGGCATGCAGCCGGATCACATCGATGCCAAACCCCGGTTCAATCTCGCTGACCTTCAGCTTCAAGAGCGGGTAAATATGCCCCGGATCGTCACTAGGCCGCGCCAGCCCAATGTCGATCACCTGATGGGTTTCATCCGCGCGAAAGCACACCATCCGCAACCGCCGCGCGCCACGCCGCGCGACCTTCAGCTTTTTGCACAAGGGCGCCAACAACCGTTCGAGTGCGGCTTCAATATCACCGGGCAAGCCAATGGGGTCAGGAAAGCTCATGCGGGCGGCAAATTCGACCTTTGCCCGCGCGGGCGAAATCGGTTCTGGCTCGGCCCCCAATGCCTGATCCAAGCGCCGCGTCACCTCTAGCCCGAACCGCCGCGCCAAACTGCCCCGCGGCAACCCGCTGACATCGCCAATGCTATGCAGCCCCAAACGCCGCAAACCTTCGACAGTGGCTTGTTCCAAGCGCAACGCCTCTACCGGAAAGGGATCAAGGAACCGCCGCACTTTTCCGGGCGGAATAATCACCGGCGTATCAACCGTGCCCGCACTCAGCGCCACCCGCGCCCATTTGCCCCGCTTGGCCGCCCGCGACCGGGTTGCGCGCGCTTCTTGGTCAATCGCATCGCCCGAGCGATCCGTCTGCGTGCCTTGCCCCGCAAACCGCGCCACCGCCCAAGCTGCCCCAGCTGTATCCGCCACGCCAACCCGATGGGTCAGCCCCATATCCAACAGGTAGCTGCTCATGGCATCCACCATGCCCTGTTCGCCGCCAAAAAGATGCGCACAGCCCGTGATATCCATCAACAAGGCCTCTGCGCCTTCTTCGGATACCCAAGGCGAAAACTGCCCCGCCCAACGCCGCAAGGCATTCAAGAACACCTCGTCACGCAAGGTATTTTCCGTGCGCGTAATCAGATCAGGATGCACCGCCCGCGCATCCGACAGCCCCATATTGCGCGACAGGCCCTTGGCCAGAGCCGCCTTGTTCACCGACACCAGCGTTTGCGCAGTACCAAATTGCCCCACGACAACCAAAGGACGCTCCACCAATTCAGGTTCGCATCGCATGATGCGTTCAGCCGCCAAATGCGGAAACCAAAGGGATAGGACACGGCGGTGCAGCATAGACTCGATTCGGGGGTTTAAGATTGTTCTCTTTATGTTCTCACTTATTCTTGCCCGTTTCAATCCCGCTCCTAGCCCTTATTCCCGCACATCGCGCGCCAGATTGCCCCCGCGCAAAAAGCCTGCCAAAACGAACGTAGCAAATCAGAGTAACCCCCCATGAAGCTTCCCCCCCTCATCGCGCTGCAAGGCGTCTTTGCCCTACACGCTGTTGCAATCGGACTTTGGTTCCCGCGCATCCCCGGCGTTAAGGCCGCCCTTGGGCTGGATTTCAACACGCTTTCCATCGCCCTGCTTGGCATCCCCCTCGGCGTCATCTGCGGCATGAGCTTTGCCCCGCGCATTGTCCAAACAATCGGGCTGCGGCGCGGCTGCATTATCTTGCCCCCCTTGTTTGGGCTGATGATGATCGCGCCCGCCTTTGCGCCGAACATGGTGATCCTGATGATCACGCTTTTTGCCGCCGGACTGGTTCTGTCCACGGTCGAGGTCGTCATCAATTCTGCCGCGAACGCTTATCAAGACGCCTCTGGTCGGCGCGTCATGTCGCGCTGTCATGCGTTTTGGTCATTGGGGGTTATGGGCGGCTCGCTTTTGGGGGGCGCATTGGCGGATGCAAGCATGTCCTTCACCAGTCAGCAACTCTTGATGGAGCCGCTTTTTGCCGTGCTTGCCGCACTTGTTGCCCTAAGTGTGCCGAGCGATATCCATAGCGACGCCCCCAAGAAATCAACCGCCTTTCAACTGCCCTCGATCTGGCTGATCGCCCTTTGCGTCATGCCCATCGGCGCTTTGATGATCGAAGGCGCGATGCTTGATTGGTCCGTGCTATTTGCTGAAACAGAGCTTGGGGCCTCTACTCTCACCGGCTCTGCGGTGTTGTCCACATTCGCGCTATCAATGGCCTTTGGGCGCTATCTGGGGGATTGGATCACTGACCGCTTTGGCGAATTGCGGGTGATCGTCGCCTCTTGCACCGCCCTTGGGCTGGGCATTGCGTTGTTTGGCCTAAGCCCATCTTTATGGGTCGCCTTCCCTGCCGCGCTGCTTGTTGGATTTGGCGCGGCAAACCCTTACCCCATCGCCATGTCATTGGCCCGCTTTGCATCGGACCGCGCAGTTGAAGCAAATATCGCCTTTATCGCCATCGTGTCCTTCACCGCGTTTCTGATTGGCCCGCCCCTTATCGGCTTCATCGCCGCAAGCTTTGGCCTGCCCATCGCCCTATGCGCGCTGGCACCTTTGGGATTTGCTTCGGTGCTATTGGTCCATTTGGGCTTGATTCGCACGGGAAGCGAAATTTAACGCTAGGGAAACACAACCGTTTGTTGCGTAACTCCCGAAAAAAGCTGTTAAAATACAAAAAGCACACAATATCGGCGCGGCTGAGTGAAAAATCTGTCATCCCAGTGGATGCATTGCCACGAACGACTCGCATCCCCTTGAAGTTACGTCCCAAAATAGGAATGGGACGCTAGAAAAAATTTCAGGATTGTGCGATTTTACACACCAAATTTGTGCAAAAATGCCACATTTTTTTAATTCGCTTTCTAAAAATCAAGAAAAAGCTCAATAAAACTTGGCTTTCCCTAAAATCGGCAATAATCTGCCTATTAGTAACCGGGTGTACCAAGAACGGGGTGTTTGTTCTTAATCTGTACCGAGGTCTCAGGGGGCTGAGACATGGCGCTTCGCGTATTTCCCTACTGTTAAGGTGTGTCTTGTTGCATCACTCGGCCTTTCGCGAGGCGGGGTGATGCACGCTTGCATCAACCCAAACCGATATCGCTGCTTTCCTTTTGCACTTGCGCAAGCCAGTTCCGGCTATTAAGCGCGGCGTCTCACTTTACAGATAGGTTATGGCGATGAAATCTGGATTGATTTACGGCATTCTGGCGATGGCGGCGGTTGTGACCGCGTCCAATATTCTGGTTCAGTACTTGCTGGGCAATTGGCTGACCTGGGGCGCCTTTACCTATCCAATCGCTTTTTTGATCACCGACATTATGAACCGACTTTATGGCGCGCGTGATGCGCAAAAGGTTGTCTTTGTTGGCTTTGCCGTCGGCTTGATCTGTTCGTTCATCGGCACGCAAATCATGGGCGAGTTTGGCCCGCTGGTCACGCTGCGCATCGCTATGGCATCGGGCATCGCCTTCCTAATCGCGCAACTGACGGACATTTTGGTCTTTAACAAACTGCGCAACGGCACATGGTGGCGCGCCCCGGTGGTATCGTCGCTTGTGGGATCGGCCCTTGATACGGCCTTGTTCTTTGCCATCGCCTTTTCGCTTAGCTTTGCCTTCCTTGCGCCAAGCGTGGATGTGGCTTGGGCCAATGAAATGCTGCCCCTACTTGGGGTCGGCCCTATGTCCCCGCTTTGGGTAAGCCTTGCGGTTGCTGATTTCGGGGTGAAACTGCTGCTCGCGCTGATCGCGCTTGTACCGTTCCGCGTGATCGTGAACTCCGCAATCGCCGCGCGCGCCTGAAGGTTACGCAACTGCCTCAAAAATAGTCAGTCGTGGCATTCATACCGCGACATATTGTGTTGTTTGCAAATTTTTGTTTGCGAAATCGAATTTCTGTGCAAGCGTGATGGTACCAGAAACATATTGAAAGGAGGTGATCTAATGTCTCACGAGATGTTGGAGAAGTTGGCAGGATTTAAGCAAGAGGTACGCATCTAGCTGGGCAACCCTAGCTGGCAAAACCACCTTTTGTTTGGGGCACTTTCAAAGCACTGGCTTTATCAGCCCGTCCAAAGACGCCTCCAGACTTTCTCAAGACAAACCGGAAGGGCCGCTTTTCATAGCGGCCCTTTCACATTTATACTGTTCATATGCTGCGAATTAACGAAAACATCACCATTCAGGACTGGGAACTGTCCGAAACCTTCAAACGCACCGGCGGCCCCGGTGGGCAGAACGTCAACAAAGTTTCAACGGCGGTCGATCTGCGGTTCGAAGCTGCGCGTTCCCCTGCTTTGTCGGCCGAACAAAAGGCCCGTCTAAAACGTCTAGCCGGGCGGCGCTGGTCAAAGGACGGCGCGATCCTGATCACCGCAGACAAGCACCGCACCCAAGCCATGAACCGCGAATTAGCCCGCGAAAAGCTGGTCGATCTGATCCTAAGCGCGCTGCATCGCCCGAAACGGCGGGTACCAACCAAAC
>CAZBBZ010000219.1:0-5220 GCA_964489925.1 uncultured Rhodobacterales bacterium | reverse complement strand
TGGATCGCGCGATTGCAGCGTTCTTGGAAAACGGGCCTGACCCGGAACACCTAGAACGGATTAAATTCCAAATCGGTGCGGGTGTGATTTTTGAACAGGACGATCAAGCGTCCTTGGCGCGCAGTTATGGGTCTGCCCTGACCTCTGGTTTGACGGTTAAGGACGTGCAGGACTGGCCAGATATTTTGGCGGCTGTGACCGAGGATGACATCATGTCGGCGGCGAATTTGGTTTTTGACAAACGACGTTCTGTCACCGGTTGGTTGATGGGCGAGGAGACAGCGCAATGAGAGTACTTGCAAACTTCAGAATGGTATTCTTGCCTGCATTGCTGGTTCTAATCACCGCCGCCATCCCCGCGCGTGCGGCTACCGATATCCAAGAAATCGTAACGCCGGGTGGTGTGACGATTTGGCTGGTCGAGGAACACTCGATCCCGATCGTTACGATCGAGTTGAACTTTCGCGGCGGTACATCGCTTGACCCTGCGGATAAAGCAGGTGCCACCTATCTTATGGCGGGGCTATTAGAAGAAGGCGCTGGTGATCTTGATGCCAGTGGCTATCTACGCGCCACCGAAGGGTTGGCAGCCCGCTTCGGCTATAGCGCTTATCGCGATAGTGTTTCGATTTCGGCCAATATGCTAAGTGCGAATGCGACCGATGCGGTGGAACTGTTGCGCCTTGCGCTGGTGGAGCCGACATTTGACGACGTCGCGGTTGAGCGTGTGCGCAGTCAGGTTTTGTCGGGCCTAGCATCGGATGCGACCGACCCGGATGAAATCGCTGGCAAAACCCTGCGCGAGTTAAGCTTTCCGGACCATGCTTACGGTTTGCCGAGCGAAGGTACTGTTGAAACTGTCACTGAACTGACCCGCGCGGATTTGATCGCGGCGCGTGAAAACGCGCTTGTGCGGGATCGCATGTATGTGGGCGTCGTGGGCGATGTGACCCCGGACGAAGCCGCGCGTTTGGTTGATCGACTGGTGGGCGATCTGCCCCAAAGCGGTCCAGAATTGCCGGAACAAACCACGATGGCTGTGGGCGGGGGCACGACGGTGGTAGACCTTGACGTGCCGCAATCGGTTGCGATTTTTGCTCACGTTGGCATCGAGCGGGACCACCCGGATTATCTTGCGGCCTATGTGTTGAACGAGATTTTTGGCGGTTCTGGTCTGGAAGCCCGGCTGAAAACCGAAGTGCGCGAAAAGCGCGGTTTGACCTATGGCGTTTATTCCTTCCTTGCGCCGTCGGATCATGCAACCCAAGTGATGGGCAGCGTCGCCAGTTCCAATGACCGTATTGCAGAAGCATTGGCGGTCATCAAAGACGAATGGCGCAAGTTGGCCGAACAAGGCATCACCGCCCAAGAGCTGGAAGCCGCCAAGCTGTACCTGACTGGCGCATACGCTTTGCGTTTTGATAGCAACGGCAATATCGCGGGCAATCTGGTAGGCATGCAAGCGATTGGCCTACCGATTGATTATATCAAGACCCGCAACGATCAGGTGAACGCGATCACGCTAGAACAGATCAACCGCGTCGCTTCCGAGGTTTATCGCCCGGATGACCTGCATGTGGTTGTGGTGGGTAAGCCAACCGGGTTGGAATAGCGCGGGCTTGAACAGCCAATCCTGAACAAAAAGCCGCGCGAAGCATCCCTCGCGCGGCTTTTTCATCAAATAAGAACAGGGTTAGATGTTGGGCGTGTCAACAAAGTCGAACTCTGCCGGTAATTCCAATTCGGTCTGCCACAACTCGACCAAAGCCACGTCACCAGCATCGTCATAGGTCGTGCGCCGCCCTAGCCAAGGGTCGGATTCATTGCCATCATATTCCAACAGTTGGGTCAGTTCGCCGTCTTCAAAGTATTCGGCTTCACCATCACCATTGTCAAAAATCATGACATCCGTTTCCACGTCACCGTTGGTATCAAACGACCTAAATGTTGCTGCCCAACTATAAACGCCGCCATCATTGCTGGTCGGGTTGTCTTGCCAATAAACCGACGCACGCTGTCCTGCCTCGTAGGTTTCTTCGCGAATACGCCCGTTGTCATAGTCGGTTACCCGCAAGGCGAGGTCGCCGTTGATGTCATACGTGTTTTCTTGGCGGCTCCAGTTTTGGGTGCCACCATCACCGCTGTCTGGATTGTCCAATAAAACTGCGCTGGCGCGTTGGCCATTTGTATAGAAATCTTCGCGTTCGATGCCATTGTCAAAATTCATCAGCCGCCGCTCAAGCGTGCCCTCATTGTCGTAAAAGTTTTCCTGACGACTCCAGTTTCTGGCGCCATCGTCATTGCTGTCCGGGTTGTCCAGTTGAAGCGAACGGACCCGTTGACCATTTTCATAAAAATCGTCGCGAATGACCCCGTCATCAAACTCGATGACGCGACGTTCGGTAACATTTTGCGCGTTGTAAAGAGTTTCAATTTGAACCCAGCTGTTAACGCCATCATCGCCGCTGCCCGGATTGTCCAGTTGAAGCATGCTGACGCGCTGACCGTTCACATAGGACTCTTGGCGCTCAACACCCGTGTCGAATACCGTATTTCTAAATGAAACATTCCCAGCAGTATCGTAGGTCGTTTCAATTCGGTCCCAAACCCTTGATCCATTTGGGCCTAAAACACCGGGGCTATCAATTTCGACCGTCGAACTTCGCACACCACCAACGAAAAGCTCCTCGGTTTGGACGCCATCGGCAGTTTCTGTGAAGCTGCGCTCGATGTTGCCATTAAGATCAAAGAAGCTGAAAGTAAGATCAAAAGACAATATGCTTCCGTCCAATGCAGAAGGCACGGGATTATCGGTCTGTATGATCGTTATGGGCAGCCCGTCTTGATAATATTCTTCCCGTTCGGTCTGGTTATCATATTTTGTATACCGTGAAAGCAACAGCGCACCTTCATAGGTTTCGGTTATACTATCCCAGTTATAGATATTTTCTGTATCAAATTGAGTAGTGGTAGTTGGCATGTGAGAGAACTCTTCAATTGATTAAGTATTTAACTTTTTGTTCGGGTAATGGGCCTAAATATGGCGAAAACCCCCTAAACCTTAGAAAAAATCCCCTTTTTAGGGCGTCGCATTCTCATTTTTTGACTTAACTACAATTTTGCACACTCAAAACGTCCTTGACCGAACCACGGCTCTGCCCCACAGATTTTCGACGAAATGCAAATAGCGGAGCTTGCCCCATGACCTGGTCGCCGAACAAAACCGAAGTGAAATCTTGGAACGAATGGGATCCGTTGCGTCATGTGATCGTGGGCCGCGCAACCGATTGCCATATCCCGCCCGCAGAGCCAGCGCTTGATGCCAAAGTGCCCGAAGACAGCGACATGCGCGGTCAGTGGGGTAAGCGCCCACAGGAAACCATTGATCGCGGCAATGAACTGCTCGATAATTTTGCGACGATGTTGGAAAAGCGTGGACTTCGCGTGGATCGCCCGACGCCGATTGATTTTGCGCTGCCGGCAACCACGCCAGATTTTCATACGGATAGCCAATTCGGGTGTATGCCGCCGCGCGATGTGCTGCTTACCATCGGTCAAGAAATCCTAGAAGCGACTATGAGCTATCGGTGCCGCTGGTTTGAATACCTCTGCTATCGCCCGCTGATGCAGCAGTATTTCAACGAGGATCCGAACTTTCGCCACGAGGCCGCGCCTAAGCCGCGCCTCACGGATGCGGATTATCACGACGACTATCTGTCCGATAAAATCGGTGTGGAAAAGCGTCTGGAATGGGCGGCGGAAAAGTTCTTTGTCACCACCGAAGAAGAACCGCTGTTTGACGCCGCCGATGTGCTGCGCATGGGGCGTGATTTGATTGTGCAGCATGGCTTTACCACGAACCTCAAGGGGATCGAGTGGCTGGCCCGCCATTTCCCTGATCACCGAGTGCGGGCGGTAAATTTCCCCGGCGATCCTTATCCTATTCACATCGATGCGACCTTTACACCGTTGCGCCCGGGTTTGATCCTGAACAACCCAAACCGCCGCTTGCCTGATGAGCAGCGCGCGTATTTCCATAAGAACGATTGGGAAATTGTGGATGCAGCCCAGCCTGCCCATAACGCGCCGCCACCTTTGTGCTATTCCTCGACTTGGTTGTCGATGAACGTGCTGGTGCTGGACCCGAAAACGGTCTGCGTTGAAAAGTCAGAGGTCTATCAGGCCGAACAGATGGATAAGCTGGGTATGGAAGTCATCCCGGTTGATCTGCGCGATGCTTATGCGTTTGGTGGCGGCTTGCATTGCTGCACGGCAGATGTGTACCGCGAGGGCGAATTGGAAGATTATTTTCCCAATCAGTGAATGCGCCTGCCTTTAGAAAGTTACAGCCTTAAAGCGCAGTTAACCATAACTGTGCGAAAGGGCGGCGATGCAACAGGCAATCCGCGACCGGGTGCTTCAGGCGACCTTTGATCTGACGCGCGAAAGCGTTCAGTCGCCCATTGGCATGGGGGCAATTGCCAAAGCTGCCGGGGTATCGCGCCAGTCGCTTTATAATCACTTTTCGTCCCGCGCGCGCCTGATGGACGCCGCGGCCGCATTTGTCGCCCAAGACATTGCCCCCCCTGATTTGACTGGGCCTGCGGATCGGGGCTTGGAACGGTTAATCCTATGGCGCGCCGATTGTTTTGCCGCCGGGATCGGGCAGGTACAGGCCTTGGCGGATGCCGGGACCGCCCCGTCCCAACAGGTGCAAAAAGACCTGTGTCGCCAACTCGCAACCAACCTGTTTCGACAAAACAAACTATCCCACGACTGGTTTATTTCATCCAGCGCGGACATGATGTTTGCGATGCTTAGCTATGAAACTTGGCGCGTGCTATCGGGTCGCGCCGGGTGGAGCCGTGACGACTATACCCGCCGGATCACGCGGCTGATGCGTCGTTCATTTTTGCGCGAACCTTCTTTGCGCGGACCCAAATGCCTATAGCCGCCCGATCCGTTCCGTCAGCAAATCAAAAAGCCCGTCAGAATCCGCATAGCGCATCCAAGTGGCATTGGGCGTGCGATCCGTGGTGCCCCACCAATCCGCGACTGAAACACCCATGGTCAGCTCTGATTCAGTCTCTATCTCAACATTAATTTTGCGGCCTTGGTAAAGCTCGGGCCGCAACAGATAGGCGATCACATTGGGATCGTGCAAAGGCCAGCCTATGTTGTCGAATTTTTCGATATCAAAGCGATCAACGAAGTCTAACA
>CAZBBZ010000218.1:0-5231 GCA_964489925.1 uncultured Rhodobacterales bacterium | reverse complement strand
GCCGATTGTGATGGCGAACACCTGGCCCCCGCCAACGCCAATCCCAATGCGCCCCCCGCGTTTGAGGCTGTAGAGGTGCCAACGCAACCTCTGCCCGCCGCGGCACCGGGCTCGGTTGTCACGATTGGCGAGCTGGAAAAAGATCTGCCCCAAGTGGCAACGCCGAAACCTGTCGCAGAACCAGAGCCGATGCTCGAACCTGAAACAAAGGTCGAGCCACAAGCTGTTACGAAACCTATATTTGAAACCTCCAAAGATGGGCGCGGGCTTTATATCCAAGCAGCCACGTTTAGCACCAGTTCAAACGCGATCGACACCGCTGAAAAGCTGCGCGCGCGCGGCATGAATGTGCTGGCTGTCGATAAAGAAAAAGCTGGGCTTCACCCGCTCGTCGTTGGCCCCTTTGCGGACAAACAATCCCGCGACGCTGCGCTGGCTGACCTGCGCCGCACAGGGTTTCCCGACGCCTATCTATTGTTGCGCTAAATGGCGACGCTGCTGCTTCGGAATGCGCGCTATCTGGTCACGATGGATGGCGCGCGCTCCGAGTTCGAGCGCTGTGATCTCTTTGCCCGCGATGGGGTGATCGAAACGATTGGCGATACCTGCCCCAAGACCGCTGATGACATTGTTGACGGCACGGATACCATCGTCACGCCGGGGCTCATCAACACCCACCACCATCTGTTCCAAAGCCTGACGCGCGGCGTTCCGGCGGGTCAAAATACATCGCTGTTTGGCTGGTTGCAGGCGCTTTATCCGATCTGGGCGCGCTTTGGCCCCAAGGAAATGCGCGTCTCTGCCGCGCTTGGCTTGGCCGAGCTGGTGCAATCTGGTTGCACACTTTCAAGCGATCATGCCTATCTGTTTCCCAATGGCGCGCATCTGTCCGACACCATCGACGGCGCACGCCAGATTGGGCTGCGCTTTCACGCCACCCGCGGCTCAATGAGCATCGGCGAAAGCCTTGGCGGTCTGCCCCCCGATAGTTTGGTCGAAGACGAAGCCGCCATTTTGCGCGATAGCGCCGATGTGGTGGACCGCTTTCACGACCCATCACCCGGTGCCATGCTGCAAATCGGCATAGCCCCTTGTTCGCCCTTTTCGGTCAGCCGCGAATTGATGCGCGATGCCGCCATGCTTGCGCGGGAAAAAGGCGTCATGCTGCACACCCATTTGGCCGAAGACGCCGATGATGTGCGCTACTCTTTGGAAAAATTTGGCTGTCGCCCCGGCGATTACGCCCGCGATTTGGGCTGGACCGGCGATGATGTCTGGCATGCCCATTGCGTGCAGCTTGATGCGCAAGAAATCGACATGTTTGCCGCCACCAAAACAGGCGTTGCCCATTGCCCCTGTTCCAACTGCCGCCTTGGGTCAGGCATCGCCCCTGTGCGCGCCATGCTTGATGCGGGCGTTCCGGTTGGTCTTGGGGTGGATGGCTCTGCCTCCTCTGATGCGGGCGATTTGATGTCCGAAGCCCGCCAAGCCCTGCTTTTACAGCGTGTCCAAAACGGTGCCGAAGCCCTGCAAGCCCGCGAAGCTTTGGCCGTGGCCACCCGTGGCGGGGCGGAAGTGCTGAACCGCGATGATCTAGGCAGTTTAGAGATTGGCAAGCGCGCTGACTTTGTGCTGTGGGACTTAAACACGCTCCCACTGGCGGGCGCATGGGATCCGGTTGCCGCCCTCGTTCTAAACGGGCCGCACCGCGCGAAATCCGTTTATGTGGACGGCAAAGCGATCTTAAGGGACGGCAATTTGGTGCAAACGAACCAGCATGACCTGCGCGTCGAAGCAAACCAACTCACCAAAGCATTAATGGATCAAGTTTAACGGCTTTGGCGCTTCCCGAACGCCCGAAAACCCACTAGGTTCAAGTAGAACCCACATAGTTGAACCCCACACATGACCACCGCGCCCGAGCAAACCCAATCCGAGGCCGACGACGCCTATGCGCTTGATGCGGACGCGGTAGAGGCGGTCGTCCAAGCGGTCGCCGCGGCAGACAAGCAACGGCTCATGCGTCTGATCGAGCCGCTTCACGCCGCTGACATGGCCGACATGCTGGAACAGATCCCAGAACGGGAACGGGCCGCTCTGATCCAGCTATGGGACAGTGATTTCGACCCCGAAGTGTTGCTCGAAGCCGAAGAAGGCGTGCGCGACGATATTCTGGAACACCTGCCCGACCCCATCCTTGATGACGCCATCAAAGAGATGGAAACCGACGACATCGTTTATGTGGTCGAGGATCTTGGCAAGCCCGAACAAGACCGCTTTTTGAACGCACTTGACGATGTGGACCGCGCCGCGGTGATGTCGTCCTTGCAATTCCCCGAAGACAGTGCAGGCCGGATGATGCAGCGCGAGCTGGTCATGGCCCCGACGCACTGGACCGTTGGTGATGCCATTGACCACATGCGCACCGCCGATGATTTGCCCGAAGAATTTTACGACATCATTATCACCGACCCGCGCCTGAACCCCGTTGGCACAGTGCCTTTGTCCAAAATCATGGCCAACCCCCGCGACACCAAACTATCGCGGCTTATGGAAAAAGAATTCTTCAGCCTGCGCGCCCGCCAGCCGCGCGAAGATGTGGCTTATGCGTTTTCCCAATACCACCTCGTGTCAGCCCCCGTGGTGGATGACGAGGGGCGGATTGTGGGCATGATCACCATCGACGATGCGGTCGAGGCGATGGAACTGGAAAGCCGCGAAGATATGATGCGCTTGGCCGGGGTTGGCAAAGAAGAAGGGCTGACCGACACGATCTGGGAAACCACCCGCCGTCGGTTCCCTTGGCTCTTTATCAACCTCATTACAGCAGTAGCGGCCTCGGTTGTGATTGCCGCCTTTGCCAGCACCATCGAAGCCATCGTCGCTTTGGCCGTTCTTATGCCAATCGTTGCTTCCATGGGGGGAAACGGCGGCACACAATCCCTGACCGTGGCCGTGCGCGCACTTGCAACCCGCGACATCACACGGGCCAACGCCTGGCGCATTGTTGGGCGCGAAGCCGCCGTGGGCCTGTTAAACGGCCTCGCCTTTGCAATCATCATCGGTGTGATCGGCGTGATCTGGTACGGCACGCCTATGCTCGGCGTCGTCTTGGGCATCGCCATGGTCGGCACCATGCTTGTGGCCGGGCTCGCAGGCATCCTCATCCCCATCGGGCTAGAACGGGCCGGCGTGGACCCGGCACTTGCCTCTGGCGCCTTCGTGACCACTGTCACCGATGTCATCGGCTTTCTGCTGTTCCTTGGCCTTGCAACCATGCTGTTACTATAGAGCGCAAGAGATGCTGAACGAGCATATCGTCACCCCCGGCATCATCCTTTACACGGAACGATTTGCAGAGTGCGTTCGTTTTTACCGCGACACCCTCGGCCTGCCTGTCTGGTTCGAAAAAGACGGCCTATGTTGCCTGCGCTTCGGGGATGGCTATCTGATGGTCGAAACTGGCGGTACCGCTCGCGAACGGGCAAAGCCCCCATCCGAAAACCCAACCACCTTGCGGTTCAACGTCACGGACGTGGATGCGGTGGCCAAGATGCTGCACGACAAGGGCGTAGAAGTAGAAATCACCCAACACGACTGGGGACGCGTCGGCTCATTCACGGACCCAGATGGCAATGTTTGTGAGTTGAAAAACGCGGATGACCCGTTTTTCAGCTAAAGCTTACCTAGCCTTTTTTGCGCTGCGCATCCACATAGGACCGCAGAACCGCGTGCATCCGCGTCAGATGGCCGTCCCCTTGCGCCTTGAAAAACTCCAGCACATCCGGATCGACCCGTAAGCTGATCGCTTTTTTGGTCTTGGGCATAACCACTTCCGCGTCATCCCAGAACCCTTCGGGCATGTCAGTGGTCGGCGCATGAGGGCGCGGCTGCGCAATCTCTCCAGCCGCGTGTTTTGCATTCAATTCCTCAAGCGATACTCTCGTAGTATATTTCATGTTCATATTGTCCACCAATCCAAGCGGAAATTATCCTGATCCGGTCACGACGCTCCGTGTAGGTAACATTCAAGACCATTCCGTTTACAGCACCCAAAGCATTAAAACGCGTTTCACCGTAGTTTTTGCGGTCATCAACCCGAACCAAAACCGGCCCGTTGAACATCCGCGCGGCAAATTCAAAATCCACGCTATGTTTGTATATGTTTAAGAGACGTTTGTTTTCGTCCCACTCGAATTCGTATGACATACGTCATACTCGCAACAAAACGATTAACCATTTCTTTCGTCGTTTTCTTTTCTTCGTCGCGAGGGATAGCCTCAGCTCCTTTGTATTGCCAAATGTATATACATGTCAAGTCCCCTTGCATCCCCCTGCCTGCGCATTAGGTTCAACCAATGACGACGGAGCCACACCTATGACGAAGATTCCCACTTCGATTGAGGAAACCCAAACCGCCCTTGGCGAGGTTGGCTATGTCTGTGGCCGTGCGCTGGCGACAGTTGTGTTCCTGTCGCTCAAACTCGGGCGTCCCCTTTTTCTTGAAGGCGAGGCAGGCGTTGGCAAAACCGAGATTGCCAAGGCGCTTGCCACCCTTCTGGGCCGAAAGTTGATCCGCCTGCAATGCTATGAGGGGCTCGATGCGGCCTCTGCCGTTTACGAATGGAATTTCCCGGCGCAAATGGTCGCGATCCGTGCAGCCGAAGCCGCAGGGAATTCAGCAGGGAATTCAAACGATCTGCAAACCCAGCTATTTTCCGAAGACTACCTGATACGCCGCCCCCTGCTGGAAGCCATGAGCCCCCAGACCGGCGGCGCGCCGATCCTGCTAATTGACGAGTTGGACCGCACCGATGAGCCGTTTGAGGCATTCTTGCTAGAAGCCCTTAGCGATTTCCAAGTCACCATCCCCGAACTTGGCACCATCAAAGCGCCAGAACCGCCCATCGTGATCCTAACCTCGAACCGCACTCGCGA
Organism: uncultured Rhodobacterales bacterium; assembly: GCA_964489925.1. Classification (GTDB taxonomy): domain Bacteria; phylum Pseudomonadota; class Alphaproteobacteria; order Rhodobacterales; family Rhodobacteraceae; genus CAYLLD01. Next base: position 293 of record CAZBBZ010000218.1, on the reverse strand, counting down.
AGTACATGACGCGCTAAAGCGCCGCTGCCTTTACCATTGGGTCGACTACCCGGACTTCACCCGCGAAATGGAAATCCTGCGCGCCAAAGCGCCGGAAGCCACCGAAACCCTGTCCCGCGAAGTGGTCGCATTCGTGCAGCGCCTACGCGATGAAGACTTGTTCAAAAAACCCGGTGTTGCTGAAACGATCGACTGGGCCAAATGTCTTGTCGCCCTCGATGCGGTCGAACTATCGCCCGAAGTCATCACAGACACGCTGGGCGCGATCCTGAAATACCAAGACGACATCGCCA
>CAZBBZ010000217.1:0-5263 GCA_964489925.1 uncultured Rhodobacterales bacterium | reverse complement strand
TTTACCACTTTGGACCTGCCCGTTGATAAAGATGAGGGCGAGCATTGCGGGTCATGTCGCGCTTGTCTTGATGTTTGCCCTACGGATGCATTTCCTGCCCCTTTTCAATTGGACGCGCGGCGCTGCATTTCTTATCTGACGATTGAACACAAAGGTCCGATTGATGAAGACCTGCGGGGTCTAATGGGCAATCGGATTTACGGCTGTGACGATTGTTTGGCAGTGTGCCCTTGGAATAAATTTGCGCAAACAGCCCATAACGCCACATACGCCCATCGTGCAGAATTGGCCGCACCTCGGCTTGCGGACCTAGCCGCGCTTGATGATGCTGATTTTCGCAATGTCTTTGCCGGATCGCCGATCAAACGCATTGGCCGGAACCGATTTGTCCGCAATGTGGCCTATGCGATTGGCAACTCTAAGGACAAGCAACTGACCCCAAAGGCAGAACACTTGAGCCGAGATCAGGACCCGGTGGTTGCGGATGCGGGCCGCTGGGCCTTGGAGCGTTTGAAATGAGCGAAGGCGTCATGTTGGCATTTGGACATGGGTTTTCGTCGCGTGCGTTGGAACAAAGATTAACGGACTGGCAGTATTTTGGCACGACCCGCGATGGCCGCGATAATACGTTAAAGTGGCCCGGCAACGATATCGAGCCGCATCTGAAGAAAGCGACACACCTGTTGATTTCCGCTGCACCCGGTGCAGACGGTGATCCGGTTTTGGCAAAATTGCGTGCGTATTTGGTTCAACATGCCGCTGCGTTCGAGTGGGTTGGTTATCTTTCAACTACGGGCGTCTACGGCGATCATGGTGGCGACTGGGTTGATGAAACGACCCCGCTTTCACCCGCGACGGAGCGTGGGAAACGACGCGTTACGGCCGAAGCAGACTGGCAATCAATAGCGGGTTTGCCGCTTCATATTTTTCGTCTTGCTGGCATTTACGGACCCGGACGTGGTCCGTTTGGCAAAATTCTTAAAGGCACTGCGCGACGGCTAATCAAGCCCGGGCAGATTTTTTCCCGCATTCACGTAGAAGACATCGCGCAAACCCTAGCCGCCTCTATCGCCAAGCCCAATGCTGGGGCGATTTATAACCTATGCGATGATGACCCACAGCCACCAGAGATTGTGATCGAACATGCTGCCCGTTTGTTGAAAAAGCCTGTGCCACCTGCAGAGCCTTTTGAGGGTGCGGACATGACCCCAATGGCGCGGTCATTTTACAGTGAAAGCAAGCGCGTTCGAAACGACCGTATCAAAGATGAGCTGGGCATTCGTTTGATTTTTCCAAGCTATAAAGACGGTCTTGCTGCGGACTTGAAGTCTTTCGTCAACACGAGTTCGCAATAAAAAAGCCGACCGCAACAAGCGACCGGCTTCATTTTGATAATTCTCAGAAACTCAGGAATAAAGGACAGGCACACCAAGGTTTTGGTGAATTGCATTGACCTCTGATTTGCCAAGACCGATCGCAGTTGCAAGATCGTGAAGATACTGCGCCTCTTTCTGGTTATCCAGATCGATGCCCATAACGGACATTAGATACACTTGCTGCTCGGCACCGCGCGGGATTTGGCGAACCAATCCATTGATGTCGACTGGGGCGCCCAGTTCATCTTGAACAAACTGCATTTCTTCGCGGGTCACGTCGCCCAAGTTTTCCAAAAGACGGGCTTTTTCAGCATCGTCGATCTTGCCATCAGATTTGGCCGCTTGGATCATTGCTTTCAGCATGACGCCAGCTTGATCTTCTTGTTCTGCTGTTGGCGCGACCTCTGGCTCACCAAAACGGTCGAACGTTTGGTTAAGCTTGTCACCAAAAGAACCTGTGTTTGGCGAACCACCCATTGCTTTGCCGCCTGCAAGACCTTCGATCAAACCACCAAGACCGCCCAAGTTACCGGACTGACCGCCGGCTTTGCCGCCAAGGATAGACCCCATCAAATCTTCAAGACCTGTGCCTTGACCGCTAGACGTTTGACGCCCCGACGTCTGTTGACCGGGCGAATAAGTGTCTCCAAAAATTCCACCACCGCCAGTGCCGCGACCTGGGGTACCAGCTCGTGAGCTACCGCCTTGAACCATTTTGCCGACGCCTTTTGCGACAGCTACGCCGATTGCCACTTTTGCTAAAGTTTTCATCAATGACATGAGAATCCCCTCTATAAGATAGTTATGTCTAACATGGGGATTCAATTACCAAAAGTTTAGTGGGAATACGCGATAAATTTTCCCACTTTGCTATGTGTACCTATCGAAATTCGTCGCATGACTTATTGTATCATCAGATTGTTGCGAACTTTTTCAACCGCTTGCTTAGAACGCCAAGATAATTGCTGAATTTCCGATGCAATGACTGCGAATCCTTTTCCAGCCTCACCAGCGCGAGCCGCTTCAACCGATGCGTTGATGGAAATCAAATTGATTGATGTCGAAATATAGTCAATCTCTGAAAATGCGCTTTCCATAAGCGATTTACTGTTTTGGACATCGTTCGTTTTGAGCTCACCCCATTTGGCATCGAATGCCGCACGGAAATCTTCAAACGCCGGCTCTAGCTCATCTTTGATTTGGTCGCTCAAAACGATCAGGGTGTTTAACTGAGCGTCATCATCGGCCAATGACGCTTCGCAATTTTCAAAGGTGATTTTTAGCTCATCAATTTTTTCAATCAATGTGGTCATCGCGGCAATTATCTTGTGTGACCGCTGTTCACCAGCGCGGGTAAGCAAGGCAGGAAGCCCTTCGCTAAGCGTTAAGCGCGCCTTTTCAATTTTGGCAAAGCACGCCTCTGTCGTGGTCTTTTGGGTATGTTTGCGCCCATTTGCCATCGCCCCCATCAGTTCGGTCATCAATTCATAGCCAATCCGCTGAACTGGTGCGATTTTTTCGAAGGTTTCGCCGAACTGTTCGACGGTGGGGGACGTTGAGTTTTCTTCATTCGGGGAAGTGCTATCAAGCATGATTTGTCCTTGGATTGACCATAACGCTCGCTACCCCAGCCGATTGAAATTTTGGTTAACTGCGGCGCATTTTTTCAATTGGGGGAATGTTCTGCTCTTTTTCCCACTGATAAATCGGATGGCGCATTCCCATATCAGTGATGTGTGAGTGTGGCGTATCCAGTAATGGGCGGGGATGTTTCCCGCCCTTTTTGTTGTGCGCCCCTGCTCGCGACAATAGCGACGCGATTTTTGAATTAGACTCCACAAAAGAACAAAACGTGAATATAACGCCAGCATGGCCTTTGCAGAGTTATCTATCACATCAAATTTCACGTTCTTAACGGGCGGGTCGCATCCGCAAGAATACGCGCGTCGTGCCACTGAGCTTGAAATAGAAGCCTTTGCGATTGCCGATGTAAATTCAGTCGCAGGTGTGGTGCGCGCGTTTACCGAGTTAAAAGTGATTGCCCAAGAGGTGTCAGAGGCGGATCGCCGTGCAAAAGGCGAAGTCACAGGCCCCACGACCCTCGCCCGTGAATTACCAGCCAATACGCGCATCCCTCGTCTTATTCCTGCATGCCGTATTGTAACCGCTGACGGGGTCGAGCTGACCTATTTGCCCCGCAACCGCAGGGGCTGGGGGAACTTATGCCGTCTGCTTACTGTGGGGCGGCTGCGGGCGGAAAAAGGCGCCTGCACGTTGTATATGAGCGATGTTCTTGAGTGGATCGATGACGCAGAACTGCTCCTCCATCCTCCCCACAAGCGCGAACACTGGCGCCCCGGCGCGAGCGGGTGGTGGGATCATGTGCGGCGATTGACGCGCCGCTTGAAACGCGGGCCAGAGGCACTGCATCTGCTTGCGGCCCCCCGTTATGACGGCAAAGACACACTGCGGTTTGACGCTTTGGCCAACATGGCCAAGACGCTCCAGATTCCGCTCTGTGCATCAGGTGAGCCGCTTATGCACCACGGGTCGCGCCGTCGCTTAACAGATGTGCTCGCCTGCGTGCGAGAGAGCCGCGTGATCGAGGATTTGGGCTTTGCCGCCCAGCCCAATGCAGAACAACGCATGCGCTCCGAAACGGAGCTTCGCATCTTGCTTGGCTCCCATAAAACCGCTGTGGATCATGCGGCTGAAATTGCGACCCGGTGCAGCTTTGCCATAGATGAATTGCGCTATGAGTACCCAAAAGAACTTTCAATGGGTGAAACCACGCAAGAACGTCTAACCCGGCTCGCCGCCGAGGGTTTGAAGTGGCGCTATCCTGAAGGCATCCCCCCAAAGGTGCGCGCAATGGCGGATGAAGAACTCCGCCTGATCGGTAAGCTTGGCTATGCACCCTATTTCCTGACTGTGCGCGACATCGTTGATTTTGCCCGACAGCGCGGCATCCTGTGCCAAGGGCGCGGCTCGGCGGCGAATTCGGTGGTGTGCTTTGCACTGGGAGTGACGTCGGTCAGTCCCGGCGTTTGCTCGATGGTCTTTGCCCGTTTCGTGTCAGAGGCCCGCAACGAGCCGCCAGATATCGACGTGGATTTCGAACACGAACGTCGCGAAGAAGTCATCCAGCATATCTATAAGAAATACGGCCGCCATCGCGCCGGGCTTTGCGCCACGGTCGTGCATTATCGCGGCAAGCGGGCCATCCGCGAAGTCGGTCGCGCGCTGGGGCTGTCAAATGATACGCTTTCTGCCCTGTCATCTCAGCTTTGGGGCTGGGGATCATCCAAAGACGTCGAGGATCAGCGCCTGCGCGAAATTGGTCTCGACCCCAATGAGCAGCGCCTACAACTAACGCTAGAGATCGTGCGCGAAATCCAAGGGTTTCCCCGACACCTATCCCAGCATGTTGGCGGTTTTGTCATCACCGATGGGCGGCTGGACGAACTGGTCCCGGTTGAAAACGCAACGATGGATGAGCGCACGGTGATCTGTTGGGACAAAGACGACATCGACAGCCTTGGCATCCTGAAAGTCGATGTGCTTGGGCTTGGCATGCTCAGTTGCATCCGCAAGGGCTTTGACTTGCTTAAATCCCATTTGGCCGCCGAATACACGCTGGCGACCCTGCCCTCAGAAGACCCGGCGGTTTACGACATGCTTTGCGATGCAGATAGCCTTGGCGTGTTTCAAGTGGAAAGCCGCGCGCAAATGAATTTCTTGCCCCGCATGCGCCCGCGCAATTTCTATGACCTCGTGATCCAAGTCGCCATCATCCGCCCCGGCCCGATCCAAGGCGACATGGTGCATCCTTTTATCCGCCGTCGTCGTGGCGAGGAAAAAGTTAGCTTCCCGTCCGATGAATTGGG
>CAZBBZ010000216.1:0-5298 GCA_964489925.1 uncultured Rhodobacterales bacterium | reverse complement strand
CAGTGCTGCTTGTGACCTTGGCCAGCGGTGTCAGATCAACCGGGGAAATCGTATCAAAATACGCCCCGCTTTGGCTTGGCACATCCACGCCATTGATGTGATTGTTCACACCATTTGCAGCAAAGCGCGCCATAAATTCGGTCGCGCGGGCAATGTTATCGGTCAACGCGCTCATAGGCATTATCCTTTGGAAACGCCGCTTAAGCGGCGATGAATGGGTGTATCTTTCCAGCTAAGGTCTGGGTTACTTTCGCGGATTTCCAGCGACAGGGCAAAATACGGCTCGGCCAAGCGATCGGCCAAAACCCCTTGGGCGGCTTCAAAAATCTGCGCGCCCGCTTCCTGCAGGGTTTGCGTATCGCGCCCGGTACCAACCGACAGGGTCATGGCGACAAAGTCGTTTTCCGGCAGACCATCCGCAACAATCGCGTAATCCGCACAAAATGCCCGCACGCGAATGCCCGCATCGGGAAACACGGCGGAGGCCAACATCACGCCATGCGCGGCCTTGCACAGTTCAGCAACGGCGTCGGTTCCCGTTAGCCCGGGCGAATATTCGATATGCAAATGCGGCACTGTTTGGTTTTTCCTCTTGCTCTGGCCCTTAGACAAACGGCAGGTAAAAATCGCGCACATCATCCACGCTTTTACCCTTTAGGCGCTGAAATTCGTCCCGTTTCAAGAACAACAACGCATCGCAGTAAAGCGCCCCGACCGCATTGCGCAAAGCCGCGTCGCGATCAAGCGCGTTAAGCGCTTTATCCAAGCCCGCTGGCACATGACGCTTGGCGCGCACATGCTCGATGCCGTCCAAATCCTCCGCCGCTTGTAAGGGCAACTTTCCCGTCACGCCCAGCTTTGCGGCTTGCAAAACGGCCGTGACCGCTTGGTAAGGGTTGGTCGCGCAATCGGCCATGCGATGTTCCAGCCGTGCGGATTTCGGGGTGCCGCTCGACGAGCGGGTTGTGACTAGTCGATGATCCTCAGCCCAATTCGCCCAATACCCCGCAAGACTGCCCGGCCCCAAGCGATCATAGCTGTTCACAGTGGTGGCCAGCAGCCCGGCGAGGCTTTCGTGATGCGCGATCAGCCCGGCCATACAGTGTTTCGCCAACTCCGACAGCGCCCCGTCCGGTGCAATCACGTTACGTTCGTCGCGATCCGCAAAGCTGAAATTCACATGCAACCCCGATCCGCCCCGATCCGGCACGGGCTTGGGCATAAAGGTCAGTAACAAGCCTTTTTTGAACGCCACTTCGCGGGCCATTGTTTTCATCAAAAACGCATCGTCGCAGGCCTTAAGCGCGCGATCAAACTTCAACGTCAGCTCAAACTGCCCGTTGTCGTATTCGCCGTTCATGCTTTCAATCGGGATGTCCGCGTGATGCGCCGTTTCCCAGATGTCATCCATCAGCCCCTTGGGATCGCTTTCCGGCCCCGTGCCATACACAAATGCCCCCGGCGTGTCATAGGGCCGCCAAATGCCGTCTTGGTCGCGCTGAAAAATAAAGGCTTCGGTTTCTAGCCCAATCATCGGCGACAGGCCAAGCGCGTCCCATTCGTTCACCGTGCGGCGCAGTTGCCCGCGCGCACAAAGTCCAAAAGGCGCATCGTCTACATACAAATCCCCAAGCGCGATTTCCGTGCCGGACTGCCAGCTTTTACGACGCCCCTCATCGAGGCGAAGCTCCATATCCGGCAGGCCGTCGTGATAGCCGACGCCCGGTATGGTCAGCAGGTCGCGGTCATAGGACACTGCGAACGCGCCCCGCGCAAAGCCGATCTTGCCACCACGCGCCAAATCCACCGGCACGTATTTACCGCGCGGCAGGTTCAGCATATCGCAAAACAAAACGCGGGTGCGGGTGATGTCCGTCATTACCATCCTTACGCAGCCTTTGCCCGCACATGCAATTGTTTCACGCCGCAAATGAAGTTCGAGCGGGTCCATGTGGGCGCGGCCACCGCTTCAAAAACGTCGATCCGTTTGACCAGTTCTTCCAGCGCGATGCGGACTTCCAGCTTCGCTAGATGCATCCCCAAACAGACATGCGGCCCCCCTTGCCCGAAGGCGAGGTGATGGTTTGGTTTGCGGTCCAAAACCGCCGTGTCTGGATTTTCAAACACCCGCTCATCACGGCTGCCAGAAACGAACCACAACAACACCTTGTCACCGGCTTTGATCGTCTTACCGTGCAGCTCAAAGTCGTGGGTCGCTGTGCGCCGGAAATGCATGGTGGGGGAGGCGAGGCGAATAAACTCATCGGCGCAAGTCTCCCAGACCTCGCCCCCGCGCAGCTGCGCCACAAGCGTCGGGTCATGGGCCAAATGGGTCAGCGCCATTGCAATCGAATAGCGCGTCGTGTCATTGCCCGCCGCCACCAACAGGCAAAAGAAGTTCTTGAACGCCAGTTCGTCCAAACCGTCATCGTCTTGCATCATCCGGGCCAAAATCCCGCTTTCAGCCAAGCTGCGGCGGTTGCTCAGCAGGTCTTGCGCATAATCGTAAAGCTCCGCACCCGCGGGGCTGCGAAACGGCATCATCCGATAAGCGCTTGTGTCCATCTGATCGACCACATGATCCGTGAAATCGGGGTCAGAGTTGCCAATCAGCGCATCGCCCTTTTCCACCAGCCAGTTCAAATCCTCATCCGGCACGCCCAAAATCCGACCCAGCATGAGCATCGGCAAAGGCTTGGCAATCGCATCCACCGCGTCAAACGCATCGCTTTGCAACGCCTTGTCGATAATATCGGAGGCCAGCTCGCGGATAAGCGGTTCAAAAGCAGCCATAACCGGCTTGGCAAAAGCCGCGTTCAACTTGCGCCGCGTGCCCGAATGTTCCGGCGCGTCGGTTTCTTGAAAGGTGCGCCGGGCGAGGTATTCTTCATAGCTTTGATCTTCGAGCCGAATACCTTGGGCAGAACTGAAAATCTGCGCTTCCTTGTTGGCCAGGGCGATGTCTGCATGGCGGGTCAGGCTCCAAAACCCTTTGGTGTCCGCGTCCCCATCGGTCCACGCAACCGGGTCATCATCCCGCATACGCGCAAAGGTTTTATACGGCACGCCGCTCGCAAAGCTATCGTGATTAAATAGGTTCAGATAGCCGTCATCGACCATGCGACAGACCTTGTTTGAAGAAATTCGTCGCCCACCCTGCAAAGACATGGCCCTTTTCGTCGCGCTTCATGCTGCGCCACGCGGATTTGGCGATTGGGATTGGCATTTTGTCTTGGGTCGCACCCAGCACGCAGGCCATAAATTCAAACGAAAACTCTGGATGGGCTTGGGTGGTGAAAATGTGATCGCCCTTGGCAAAGCTCGCGATTTCGCAGCCCTCACTAGACCCAAGCAGATCGCACCCTTTAGGCAAGGCAGTCACTTGGTCCTCGTGGAACACATGCATCGCCAAAGCGTCCTTTGCAGGCGTCATCCAAGGGCGGGGCGTGTGAAAATTCGTGTCTTCAATACCGACGTTGTAACCCTTGCCGATCCGTTCCACCTGCCCGCCCAGCGCCAGTGCAATCGCTTGATGACCAAAACACGCCCCAAGCAGAGGTTTCTTGGCCGCATCGCATGCTTGGATAAATTCCATCAGATCGTCGGTGAAAATATGATGATCCAGCGTGCTAAGTGGGCTGCCCGTGATCAAATAGGCGTCCTGTTCATCCAGATCGTCCGGCACTTCACCGCCAATGGTCATGTAGACGCGATAGGTAAACCGCTGGTCTTGAGCATCAAAGAGATCGCGGAACCGATGTGCATCATCGGGAAAGGCGTCCCCGACCTCGACCGACTTGTCGTGGTTCGTCTGCAATATTCCAAGCTTGATACGGCTCATCTGGACCTCCGGTGGATAAGGATGCGGCCACCTAATTGCGGCCGCATCTTGGTCGCTTAGTTGTCTAGGATTTTGCTGAGTTCCGCGTTTTTACCGCGATCAACTTCGATGCGCGCAGCAGATTCCGCACCGTTTTGCCAATAAACCCGCGCGCCTGTTTGCGTCATCAAATCTTGCGCTTCTTGGCTGGCCATTGTCGCCGCGGCGATGTCAGCCAGCTTGTCGATAACCTCTTGCGGGGTGCCTTTTTTAACAAACAGACCATTCCACAATTCAAGATCATTGATGCCCGATTGCGCGGCTAGGGTTTGCACATCGCCGAGCTTGGCAATCGGTTCTTCACCGATGTTCGCAAGCACGTTGATTTCTCCCAAACACGGCTCAATCAGCGCCAGCGTGGTGTTGATGACATCCGCGTCCCCTGCCGAAAGCGTATTGCAATCGAGCATGTCAAACGCGCTTTCATCCGCAAATTCGAAATCCATCAGCTTGGCAGCAGCAAAGGATGCTTTGGTTGGCGTCAGACCCGCTCCGAAGTGGCCAAGCACGACGTCATTGTCCTTAGCATGGGCCGCCAATTCAGCCATGTTCGAATAGGGCGCATCGCCCGACGCCGCCAGAACGAAGGGATAGGTCAGGAAAATGCCAACAGGCACAAAGCTGTCTTCTTCGATACCAATGTCAATTAGCGGGCCAACCAGTGGCACCCCAATCACAAAAGAGCCAACCATGGAGCCATCGGCAGGCCCGTTCAGAACTTCAAGCGCACCGGGAAACGGTCCATCGCCCCCACCGGGCTTATTCACAACAGAAGCAGAAACGCCGGTCGATTTTTCCATCTCGGCGGCAATCATGCGGGTCAAGATGTCCTCAAAATCACCGGGCGGCCAAGGCACCACGAATTGCACGGGCGCATCGGGATAATCCGCGAGGGCAGGCAGACTGCCTGCCATCATCGTCGTAGCGGTTAGGACCGCTATGGCTGCAAGTTTCTTCATCTCTTGTCTCTCCTGTTGAATGGGCGGTTACTGATAGCTTTCTTTTCGGTTTTTGATCGTGGTCCAGATGATGAAACCTAGCACCAAAAGGATCACAACAAACAACGTCCCCGACACGGGGCGGTTAATAAGATCGACGGCTGACTTTATTTGGCCAGCCCCTGCGGTAAGACGCTCAACAATTATTGAGCCTAAGACAAGTCCCAAAACGACAGGCACCAAAGGCCAGTCAAGGCGGCGCAGCACAAAACCGATGTAGCCAAAGATCACCGCAAAGACGCAATCGGTCAGACTATTGCGGATCGAATAGACGCCGACAAAGGACAAAATCATGATGAAAGCGCCCAAGAAACGGTTGGGGATATAGATCATTTTGGCGATGTATTTGGTGGAAAACAACAGCGTCAGCAGCACCAGCACATTGATGATTAAAAGGGCGGTGAACAGGCTGAACAGAAA
>CAZBBZ010000215.1:0-5305 GCA_964489925.1 uncultured Rhodobacterales bacterium | reverse complement strand
TTGCTGTTTGCGGCAATGGTGTTGATCGGGGCCGCTTTTACGATGCGCCATGTGCGGTTCGGGAATACAGGGGTGTTGATCCTGTTTGCGGTCCTGTCTGGATTTGCGCTTTATATTTTTCGCAATCTTTCCAGTTCGCTTGGAAGTGCGGGGGAAATTCCGGTCATGTTGGCGGCTTGGGCGCCCCCGATGGCCGCGATATTCCTGATTTTGGGTTACTTACTGCATATCGAGGATGGCTAACGTGCGTCTACTTGTGGCACTTCTTTTGGCTTGGGTGCAGTTTTGTGCAGTCGCGTTTGCGCAAGCGCCCCAAACCGCGCTTTTGGCCGATAACATAACCTATGATGCGCGCAATGATCAGTTGATTGCCAAGGGCAATGTGGAAGTCGTGTATGATGGGCGGGTTTTACGCGCGCAGGAAATCCGGTTTTCCAATGAAACGGGCGAGGTGATCGCGATTGGTCCCTTGCAGATTAGTGAACCGGGCCAACCGACAATAAATGCGGATCGGATCGAACTGGATTCAGAGCTTCGCACAGGGCTGGTACAAGGCGCGCGGCTTGTTTTGGCGGAAAACTTTCAAATCGCCGCTACCGAAGCGCGGCTGTTGGAAAACGGGCAAAGCGCGCTTTATAAAACTGTGGCGAGTGCGTGTATCGTTTGTGATGACCAAGAGGTGCCGCTGTGGTTGATCCGCGCGGAACGTGTGCTGCGCGACGATGAAACAAAGCAAATCCATTTCAGCAATGTGCGCTTTGAAGCTTTTGGCGCCACGGTTGGTTATTTGCCTTATCTGCGTATTCCTGACCCGACGGTGAAGCGTGCGACAGGTTACTTGGCGCCGGAGTTTTCCCGTTCTGACTATTACGGCTACGGCTTGAAAACCCCCTATTTCATCGTGATTGCAGAAGATCGAGACATCACGATCACCCCATTTTTGACCTCACGCGCTGGCATGTTGATGGAGGCAGAGTATCGCCAAGCTTTTGCCAAGGGCAATCTGACGCTGGGGGGCGCTTTCGCTCTGTCCGAAGGGGATGTAGGCGAATCCGATTTTCGCGGATATGGCTATGCGGAAGCGGACTTTGCCCTGCCCCGCGGGTTTGATTTGCAGTTGCGCTCGCAATCGACAAGCCGAAAGGGATTTTTGCGCCAGTTTGGGTATTCTGGCGCGGATCGGTTGCGCTCAACGGCGACAATTTCGCGCCAAATTGGGAATGAATATCTAACCACATCCGTGGTGGGCTATCAGTCCTTGCGCGACGGCGAGTTGAACTCGACCATTCCGAATGTTTTACCGCATTTGAGTTATCGCCGCTATTGGGACGAGCCCCAAACCGGCGGGCGGCTTTCCTTGGATGCAGAAGCGACGTTTCTATCGCGCGCCGCTGGGCGGGATGTGTTGGAACTTGGAACCAACGCCACCTGGGAAAAGACGATCACCTTTGGCAATGGGATCATTTCGAAGTCCACGATTGGGGGCCGCGCGCAGGCCTATATGATTTCGGATGACGCAAATTATCCTGATGATCCGCAGCTTGCCTTGGCATCATTGGCCGCAAGTGAATTGCGCTGGCCTTGGGTGCGCACCCGCAACAATAGCATCGAGGTGGTCGAACCCGTCTTGCAAGCGGTCTATTCTCAAAGAGCCGGTGATTTCGCTACCGTTCCAAATGAGGACAGCCCGACCCTTGAATTTGACGCGGCCAATTTATTTGCGCTTGATCGCTTTCCGGGAAATGATCTGGTCGAGGACGGCTTGCGCTTCAATCTAGGGGCCGAATACACCCGTATCGACCCGTCAGGTTGGTCGGTTTCCTTGGCGCTAGGCCAAGTCTTTCGCGCTGAAACCAGCGATGACTTCCCACAGAACACTGGGTTGAATGACCGACGATCCAATATCGTGGCCTCATCCACCTTGGATTTCCCGCCCTATTTGCAAATCTCAAATCAATCGCTGTTTGACAACGGATTGAACTTTTCTCGTAACGATGTGCAGGTTGGCCTAAAGCTCGAAGATGTGACCCTTGATGCATCCTACGTCTTTTTGGCCGAAGACCCGATTGCCAGCACGCAAGAACAACACGAAATTTTGCTTAGTTCAAAGTACCGCTTTGCCGATCATTGGGCGCTTGATGCGAGCATGCGGCGCAACTTGGCCACGGGCGAAAACGTGCGGGCCATTGGCGGTTTGGAATACGGCAATGAATGTGTACGCGCTCGCTTTTCCGTGTCGCGCCGCTTTACAAATTCGAGTACATTACCACCGGGGACAGATTACGGTCTGACCGTAAGATTGGCCGGATTTGGGGGCGGTTCGATCGAATTCCCGGCCCAGTCTTGCGTAAGATACCGCAAATGATGGGGTTTGTGCTTTAACTTTTGATCGTTTTCTTGTTGAAACGCTGTGGCAATCTTCCAAAGGGGACGCTTTTTGAAACCTAAGACATGTCTTGTTTTCAAAGATGCGAATGTAGACCGATGACCATGAAAAAACTCTGCCTTTTTGCACTCGGATTTTTGGCGCTGCTGGCACCGATTAGCGCGCAGGCGCAAAACCCTTATGCCGCCGCGCGGTTCGTCAATGACAGCATCATCAGCAACTACGACGTTGATCAGCGTGCGCGTCTGTTGCGCGCTCTTGGGATTCGCGCGCCTGACACCAAAGCGCAAGCCTTGCAGATGTTGACAGAGGATGCGGTAAAACGTGGTCAGGCTAAAGCCTTGGGGCTGAGTATTCCAGACGAGGCACTGGGTGAAGCGACGACGCAATATGCAGAGCAACGTCAAATGTCTGTCGGTGGGTTGAAATCACGACTGCGCGATGCCGGGGTCGATCAGGGAAGCTTTGATCGGTTTTTAGGAACCAGCGTGATGTGGCGCGAGATTGTACAAGCGCGCTTTCGCACCCGCGCGACGCCGTCGGATGCTGATCTGGAAAACGTGATGAACATCTCTGCAGGCGCGGCGAGCGAAAGCGTGTTTATCCGTGAAATCGCTATTCCTTTTGCCGAGCGCGGCATTGAGGGTGCGCGTAATTTGGCAAATCGTATACGCAGCGACGTGAGCAATGGTGCAAATTTCTCGGACATTGCCCGCGCGGTTAGTCGCACGCCGTCGGCACAAAATGGGGGCGCGATTGGCTGGACCCCGGTGAGCCGCCTCCCTGCGCAAATTGCATCGCGCGTCCTCACATTGTCGCCCGGTCAAGTGTCCACGCCGCTGGAAGTTCCGGCGGGCGTGATCCTGTTTCAACTGGTTGATATTCGCGAAGATAGCAACGCCACCCGCAACGATGTGATGACCACCTATGTGCGTTTGGATGTGCCTGTAGTTGATACTCAAGACGCAGCCGTGGCCCGCGCGCAAACTTTGCAGAGCGAAACAAAAAGCTGTGACGATGCGTCGGCCTTACCTGCCGAAGGGTTTGGTCCCGATAGCGGCGAATACGGCCCCATCAATCCAAACGCGCTTCCCCAAGGGATCGCGCTTGCCTTGATGAATTTGGATGCGGGGGAAAGTGGTCTCGCACTTGGACGCGGAGACGTGGTCAGCGTGATTTACCTGTGTAATCGATCGGTCAATATGAACCCGGATCAGATCGAGGAGTTGCGGTTGCAGCTATTTAACCAACGGCTCACCCGGTTTGGCGACGATTATCTGCAAGAATTGCTGTCCGACGCGATTATCAAAGACGGTTGATCGTGAAACCGCTGGCTTTGACGCTGGGGGATCCTGCCGGGATCGGACCAGAAATCACCGTTGCTGCTTGGCAAGCAAACGCTGTTGATCGCAACTTTGTAGTGATCGGCGATTTCAGCACGGTTGAACAGGCTTGTTCCGGCACCGGCATTTCGGTGCGCGAAATCTCGGACATGAGCGATATTGGCCGTGACGCCATTTGCGTGCTAAACCATCCCTTGCCCGCAGGGGTAAAGCCCGGTGCGCCCGATACGTCAGCCGCCCCTGCGATCATAGAATGGATCAAGCGCGGCGTTGCTCTTGTTCAAAGCGGTGCGGCAAGCGGGTTGGTCACCAACCCCATTAACAAAAAGCTCTTGGTTGATGGGGCGGGTTTTGGCTTTCCGGGGCATACGGAATTTCTGTCCCATCTTGATGGCGGCGCAGAACCCGTGATGATGCTATCAGCTGGCAGCCTGCGCGTGGTGCCCCTGACCATTCACATCGCGATCAATGCCGTGCCAGCAGCCCTGAGTGAGGCGTTGATTATGAATCGTGCGCGCATTGTTGCGGCAGCCATGAAAGAGAACTTTGGGCTGAACGCGCCGCGTTTGGCTGTTGCCGGGCTGAACCCCCATGCGGGCGAAGGCGGCTTAATGGGGCGCGAAGAAATCGACATTATTGCCCCCGCTTTGGACAAGCTGCGCGCCGAAGGGCTGACGATTGAGGGTCCCTTAAGTGCGGATACGATGTTTCATGCCGCGGCGCGACAAACCTATGATGTGGCGCTGTGTATGTATCACGACCAAGCGCTTATTCCGGTCAAAGCGATCGGGTTTGATGAGGGCGTGAACACGACGCTCGGCTTGTCTTTTGTGCGCACCTCGCCAGATCACGGCACGGCTTACGGCATTGCGGGCAAAGGTTTGGCCAAGTCTTCCAGCTTAGAAGCCGCCCTAGAAATGGCGTCAACCATGGCCCCCAAAATAAGCACGGCAACCCGATGAACGACGGCTTGCCGCCACTTCGCGAGGTTATCAAAAAGCATCAACTGAGTGCGCGCAAATCCTTTGGGCAGAACTTTTTGTTGGATCTGAATCTGACGGATAAAATTGCGCGCCAAGCGGGTGATCTGACCGGGCATAATGTCATCGAAGTTGGCCCCGGCCCCGGTGGTTTGACCCGTGCCTTGTTGTTTAATGGCGCGAAACATGTGTTTGCCATCGAAAAGGATGAACGCTGCCTGCCCGTGCTAGAGGAAATCGAGGCCGCCTACCCCGGTCGCCTGACCGTTTTGATGCAAGACGCGATGCAGCCCGATTGGATCGAACGGGTTGGTGGAGATGTTAAGATTGTTTCGAACCTGCCCTATAACGTGGGCACGCAATTGCTGCTGAACTGGTTAACACATGATCCGTGGCCGCCGTTTTGGAACACGCTGACCTTGATGTTTCAGCGCGAGGTGGCGGAACGGATCACAGCTAAGCCCGGAAGCAAGGCATTTGGGCGACTGTCAGTTTTGGCGGCATGGCGCAGTCGCGCGACACGCAAAATGATGCTGCCGCCCGAAGCCTTTACCCCGCCGCCCAAAGTGACGTCCAGCGTGGTGTATTTTGAACGG
>CAZBBZ010000214.1:0-5306 GCA_964489925.1 uncultured Rhodobacterales bacterium | reverse complement strand
TCAAATTATCAATAGTAGAATCTTCACGTAATTCAAGTTCACCTTTAGATAGTGATTTTAGATCCTCTTTAATCAACTCGTCACTTACGTAGTGTTCCTGATTCCAAGTACGGTAAGCTAGTTTCATATATGAACCAATCACATCTACGAAACCGTCCTTAATTGGTCCAGCCTCCATTGCAATCGCTTTCATAATCAATTTCCGTACCAAACAGAAACATCTGCGCCATTGGTGCAATCAGCACCCGCGCCCCGTCCCGCTCAATGACCTCATCATTGGCGTCCACAGCATCCACGTATTCCATCGTGTATTCCATGCCAGCGCAGCCGCCTTTTTTGATGCCAATGCGCAAGCCCTGCTTATCGCCTTCGGCCATAAGTTTACGGATCTGCACTGCCGCTGCATCTGTGATGGAAACTGCATCTTTGCCGGGAATAGAAAACAAACCAAAGCACCCTTAGCCGGAATTGAACATTCCTAACCTAAGCACTACTGCAGAATTTCTCAAGGTCGCGTGGATCAATTCATTCTAAGGTGTGTGCGCCAAAGGTTCGTCCGCAAAGGGCAGTGCCGTTTCTTGGGCAAGGTCTTGGGTCATGTCTTGCACATCCCCCACCGGGCTTGCATCATTTTGCACCGCCACCAAAGCCCGCGCAATTTCAGCCACTTTTTCAGCAGGCGTGTTCATCGGCAAGGTCACAACCGCATCCCCAATGTTGATCTTGATCGGTTCTGAAAACGGTTGCGGCACTTTGATCGACAAATCCCCCGTCGCTTCGCCCACACGAATACGCACAGCACCCGGCGGAATAACCGCCTTCACCATTGGCGCATCATTTTGGGGCAAGGGGTCAACAGGGCGCGTGGACAGGCGTACCTGTTCGCCAAACCCGGAAGCAAAATTCGTTGCCGCCACACCTGCACAGAAAGACACTGTATCAAGCCCGACCACAGCCGCCTCTCCGCTCGCAGGGCCACCAAAGACCCGATAGATCGAGCCATTATTGCGCGCGACTTCGCAAACTTCCGCAGGCACTGCCCGGCGGGACAAACGTTGCACAACGCTCATGGCTTCGTTGCGCGATTGATAAGCGCCCACTTCCATCCACGGGGCCGGACCCGCATCGTCTTGGGCCGCGCCAAACCCAGCGGTGCTAAAATTCGGCATCTCCGCAATCAAAGTGCCATCGCCCGCACCCATTTCGGCTTCATTGGCAAAGCGAATGGCCGCCAGCGCCCCGCCCAACTGCCCCTGATCCGCAAAGCGATTGGCAAAGACCCGGTAAACCGACAGGCCATCAACATAATCTTCCTGAATTTCGCTCGGGACATCCGCAAAGGCCAACTCGCGCTGAATATCCACCGCCTTGGCCTGATCCAAGGCTTCAGCCACCTGGACGTAATCCCCTTCCACAGGGGCAGGCGCGATTGATGGGGCTTCGGCCGTGAACTCTGGACCAATCAGTTCATAATCTTCAACGAGCGGTTGTTGCCCAAGGCTCTGGCGCGCCACCGCAGGCGACATGCTGGCCAGCGCGCGCGGCGCCGCATCTTCGGGGTATTGTTTGCGCAAAGCCGTCACGGTCAATTGCGCGCTTTCCCCGGCACCCAAGCCTAAAGCTTTCGCTGCTGCGGAGGACAGCTTCATCGGACCAACCCGGTCCGCATCGATCTGCGCCACTAACATGGCGCCCGTTAACACCTGCCCCGTGGCCGCATTGCGAATACGCACGCGCTCTGGCTGCATCGCAGCAGGCACTTCAACCCAAATATTGCCCATAGACGGCTTGCCGTCCCAAACCGCATCATTCGTAACCTCAAACACCTGAGGCATTTCGCGATCTGTCCCGCCTCGCGCCAGTTTTGGCCGCAGCTTTGGCGCTGGAATATCAGCGCGCGTGACTTGTTCTACCGCATCTATATCTTTGTCCGCGCAGCCTACCAAAAGCGAAAATACGCCCAGCAGACCAATCGAGGTTGGCTTCAATAGGATCATGGGGGCACCTGTCACCCTTTGGCATGCGATCACGGTTTGCGTCGCAGTTTATGCTCTTATTCTTATTACTTAAGAAGGATTCTACGTCGCACCCTGTAAAATCGCAAACAAAAAAGCGCAGAACAATTTATCTAGTGGCTTGTAGATCAACAACAGTTTTGCCGCTCACAACGCGACTACGAAATTGTGACGCACTGTAACCAAAGTTATCCCTATATAGGCCTCAGGAAATAAGGGAGCCCTTTTGATGCTGATCCGCCATGCCAAAGACCTGAAGTACTCTGATATCACCCCCCGCGCGCAATATCTGTCGCGCCGTTCACTCATGACAGGCGCAAGTGCAGCGCTTATGGCCAGCGGCCTGCCTGCCAGTGGCGCAAAGCTAGATGCGGCCAAAAGCGCTTTTTCCACGGACGACAAACTGACCCCTTACGAGGATGTCACCACTTACAACAATTTCTATGAGTTCGGCGTCGACAAATCAGACCCGGCCAAAAACGCCCATACGCTGACCACTGACCCTTGGTCGGTCCAGATCGGTGGCATGGTGGACAAACCGGGCGACTATGATCTGAGCGATCTTTACAGTGAAAGCGAGCTGGAAGAACGCATCTACCGCTTTCGCTGCGTCGAGGCATGGTCAATGGTCATCCCATGGGTTGGCTTTGAGCTGAACAAGCTACTCGCCCGCGTTGGTGTGCAATCAGGCGCGAAATACGTCGCCTTTGAAACCCTCGTGCGCCCCGATGAAATGCCCGGTCAGCGCGGCTTGTTCCAACCGCTGGAATGGCCCTATGTCGAAGGCTTGCGCTTGGATGAAGCCATGCACCCGCTGACCATCATGGCCGTGGGTCTATATGGCGAGACCTTGCCAAACCAGAACGGCGCGCCTTTGCGCTTGGTGGTGCCTTGGAAATACGGCTTCAAGTCGATCAAATCCGTTGTGCGCATCCGCCTGACCGACAAAGAACCTGCCACAACATGGAACGACGCCAACGCCCGCGAATACGGCTTTTATTCCAACGTAAACCCGGAAGTCAGCCACCCCCGCTGGTCCCAAGCCTCTGAACGTGTGATCGGCGGCGGGCTATTGGGCGGGCGCAAAGACACGCTGATGTTCAACGGTTACGGGGATGAGGTCGCCGGGCTCTATGACGGTATGGACCTGAAAAAGTCGTTCTAGTCCCATGCTACAAGCCTTAAACGCGCCGTTGCGCCGCCTGCCCGTCTGGGCGATCTATCTGCTCGGCGCATTGCCTGCCCTTTGGTACATCTACGGCGTGTTTTTCGACAACGCGATCCTTGGGGCCGACCCGGTGGCCAAGCTGGAACATGAAAGCGGCATCTGGGCGCTGCGCCTGCTCATCGCCGCGCTTTGCATCACGCCTTTGATGCGGCTCACACGACTGAACTTGGTCAAGTTCCGCCGCGCCATCGGCCTGTGGGGGTTCTTTTATGTCTGCCTGCATTTGCTGGTCTGGGTCTGGCTCGATCACGGCTGGAACTGGGGCCGCTTGTTTGAGGAAATTATCAAACGCCCTTATATCACCATCGGCATGGCCGCCTTCGTGATCCTGATTCCACTTGCGGTAACATCGAACAACCTGTCCGTGCGCAAACTAAGCAGCGCGCTTTGGCGGCGCATCCATTGGTGGGCCTATGTCGCCACCGCCCTTGGCGCGGTGCATTACTTGCTGGTGGTCAAACGCTGGCCGCCGGAACCAATGGTCTATACCGCGATTGTTGCCGCACTTTTGGGCTGGCGCTATTGGCGGTATCGGGCGGGCAAAGCACCTAAGAATTTGTCGATCCAGCACTGACTAAAATTGCGGAACCGAAAAAAGTAGTCCGCGTAACAATGGCTGTTTGTCTTCAATTTCAATCATGCAAATCGCGTCTAAACGCGCACCAACCAAATCTCTTTTCGTTTCCTCAGTCAAAAGCTGGAGCACCGCCTTTGTGTCATCTGGCGTGGGCGCATTACAAGTCGACCAAGCGTCTTCAAACCAAGTCGGAACGTCAAACGGAATACCAAGATAGTTTCGCGAAGGGTTTGCGGAAGACAGCGACCGAGAATACTTTGGGTGGCGCGCGATGGACTCATCTTCAATCTGTTCAACATGTATAATACCACGCAAACCATTCTTGAACGAAATCGTGTATGTATTTTCAGGCATGTCAGGCAAACTCAAATAACCTGCGCGATAAAAATCGTATGCCGCAAGGCCCGCCACAGCCACGACAACAATCAAAACAAGTCTAAGAATCCATTTCATCTAATTTTATCCTTCTAAAACAAATTACTATTAGCATAAAAATATTATGCTTCTCTAATTCAGAAAAAGTTAAGTGGTAATACGACTGCGTAAATTACCTAAACCGCGCTGTCCAACTCCGCCCAAATCCCTTCGACCCAAGACTTGATCAACAGCGCTTCTTCCCAGCGATTGGACATCTCGACCCCTTGCGCATCGGTCATCGCGTATTCCGGCGGGCCTAGCTCGCATAGGAACAAACACGTCCCACTAGCATTACGCGCGCGCCAGCTTTCGAAACCCTCGCGCCACCAGCCCTTGAACAGCTCCACCCATTTTTGATGCTGGGGAAAATTAAGCTGCAACTGGATTTGCTGACGGCTCGCCACCCGGCCCTGAAAACTGTCAGAGCGTTCTAGGATACGGCTAATCAGCCCCATGTCCCGCTCACTCAGCGGATACCAAAACTCGCGATCCACAACAAAATGGGACAGGTCCGCGCAAATCCGCATTTCCGGCACCGCGTCCATCAGGTTCAGCGTCGCGTAAAGATCGTTGGTGATGCAGTTGCGATGGGTTTCAAACTGGATCGGCATGCCCACCTGATCGGACATCTCCAGCCAAGTCTTAATCACATCCGCCGCCTCGGTCTGATCCAGCGGCATCACCTGCCCGATCACATCCACAAAGGGCGCACCGAAATCTTTGGACATAATCAGCGTTTCACGCAGGCTTTCTATTGTCTTTGGAAAAGCCACCAGAAGCGGCGTCAGCCCATGCGCATCTAAATGCGGGCGCGCGGCTAAGGCGGTGTTAACATCTGCCGCCCCAAGATCGAGCGCCATGCCCGCATATCCTGCTGCCGCCACTTTTTCACAAACCGCCTCTATCGGCAGCTTGACCCCCGATTGGTCATGCGGCTGCATCGCCCAAAGGGATGTGAAAACCTCAAGCGTGCGCATGGTTAATCATTTTGCATTTTGCAAAAACCGCCGCGCGGCACGAAGAAGTGCTGTACGGGATGTGTACAGGTTGTGTACGGGATGTGTCTTTT